>JAAYUJ010000022.1 GCA_012517775.1 Deltaproteobacteria bacterium | reverse complement strand
GTACGAAACCATCTTAGAGAATGACAGGACAAAAATCAACGGAGATTCTCTTTAAATTATTAAAACTATTAAGATTCCATCCTTTTATTCCCGGAATGGCGGACTGAGTGCACTCCATGAACGATATGGCTTGTAAAAAGAGGGGGCAGTCGTGTATTACATGTAACCCTGCGCAACGAAAGAAGCCGGTGGGAGTTGATTGAGACAGCCCTCGTGGTTAACAGATGACGAAAGACACTTGAAGGAGGATCAAACATGCGTGAAAGAGTAGAAAGTGCGCTGGCAAAGATAAGGCCGATGCTTCAACGGGACGGTGGCAGCGTGGAGCTTGTAGATGTGGAAGGGAGCCAGGTTAAAGTACGTCTTACCGGAGCGTGCCACGGATGTCCCATGAGTCAGATGACGTTAAAGGCAGGGATCGAAAGAATCGTAAAACAGGAAGTTCCAGAGGTAACCGAGGTCATCGCGGTTCAGTGATCCTGAGCGGTGCGGATCACTTGTGATACGGTTCTCCTTTCAGAATGCTGAAAGCCCTGTAGAGTTGTTCGGCCACAAGGAGTCGTGCAACATCATGGGGAAAAGTCATCTTTGATAGGGAAAGCACATATGTGGCCTCTGTCAGGATCTGCGACGAGACCCCAAGAGGACCGCCGAGGACCATCCATATGTCCAAATGCCCATCTCGAACCAATTGATCTACAAAATCGGCCACTTGGATGGAATCCAACTGCCGGCCTTTTTCATGCCATACCACAAGGGTAGATTGTTTCGGGATGAGTCTGAGAATACGTTCACCCTCCCTTTTGCGGACGACATCCTCCGAGGCTCCCGTAGTGATCCTTTCTGCCTTTACCTGGTGTACCCTGACAGAGGCATAATGAGCGAGGCGATTCAGATAGCGTTGAATCGCTGAATCCAAATCGGAGAATTGAGTCTTTCCTATGAAGGCAAAATGAAAACGCAGCATGATACATCCAGGGTCCGCGCGTTTGCAATTCCGACCAGGGGACGGCAAAACCTTGATCTCTGTCCCCCCGTGGCTGCAGACAACTGATCTCTCACCATGAACGGCATAGAGAGCACGAAGAAATGACAGGTTGAAGAGGTGTGAACAACTGGGCCATTGCATTCATCAGATCAGCCGCGAGAACAAACCAGGAGAAACTCCCGGTTCCCTTTCGGTCCCAGTATTGGAGAGGGGGTGATTCCTTCGACATGGAGCCCGAGCTCGTTGCACGTCTTCACAATGGACTGGCACACTTCTTCGTGAATTCCGGGGTCCCGAATCACTCCTCCCTTTCCAACCCTTTGACGCCCCGCTTCAAACTGCGGCTTGATCAGGGCGATCAGTATGCCTTTTGAATCCAGAAAGGGCATAACCGATGGGATGACAAGTCGGAGGGAAATGAAGGATGTGTCGATAGATGCCACTTGAATCGGTTCCGGAACGAGGTGGGCCGGCAGATAGCGGATATTTCGTCTTTCGATGACCATCACCCGTGGGTCCTGCCTCAGTCTCCATGCCAGCTGACCATAACCCACATCAACGGCGTAGACCCTTGCCGCCCCATGCTGAAGGAGGCAATCCGTAAAACCTCCCGTTGAGGCGCCGATATCCATGGCAACCAAGCCAAGGAGGTCGAGGTGGAAATGCCTGATGGCGTGTTCGAGCTTGAGCCCCCCACGGCTCACATATGGAATGTCTTCGCCTTGAAGCTCGATGACCGATGACGCGGAAACCTTGTGGCCGGCTTTGGATACCCGCTCCCCATCCACCAGGACCCTGGCGGCAAGAATGAGGGCCTGTGCTCTCTCGCGACTGGTGCATAACCCCTTATCGACGAGCAGTTTGTCCAATCGCACGAAGGAACTGACCATCATGGACCTTCAGCAGCCGGAGCGCAGACTGCTCAATACCCTCGGCGTCTATGCCGCAGAGGTTTCGCAAAATGCGTTGATTTCCATGAGGAACAAAGGAATCGGGAAGTCCCAACCGCAGAAAAGCCTTGGGAAAATAACCGGCCTCCTGAAACATCTCCAGCACGGCGCTTCCAAATCCTCCCTGGAGAACGTTTTCCTCCACCGTGATTACACGCCCGATCTTCCGGGCAAGTCCCAGGATGAGCTCTTCGTCCAGAGGCTTTACGAATCTCGCGTTGACGACCGTCGCCTGAAAAGCCTGTTGGGCGAGATGTTCAGCAGCTTCCAGGGCTGACTGAACCGATACACCGACGGCCACAATGAGAATGTCATCCCCTTCCCGGACCACCTCCCCCTTGCCGATGGGAAGTAACTTGAATCCGGCGTCGAGCTCCACACCCGCCCCATTTCCTCTCGGGTACCGCAGCGCTGCGGGCCCAGGGTGATCGAGTGCCGTATACAGCATGTGCTGAAGCTCGTTTTCATCCTTTGGGGCCATGAGCACCATATTGGGAATATGCCGCAGATAGGCGAGGTCGAAGGCACCGTGATGGGTCGGCCCGTCCTCTCCCACCAGCCCCCCTCTGTCCATGGCAAATACGACGGGAAGATTCTGAAGGCAAACGTCATGTACGATTTGGTCGTAGGCCCTCTGCAAAAATGTGGAATACACGGCGACAACCGGCTTGAATCCTTGAGAGGCCAGCCCGGCGGCGAAAGTGACGCTGTGCTGTTCGGCAATCCCTACATCGAAAAACCTCTCGGGGAAGCGCCTGGCAAAGAGCTCCAGGCCCGTTCCCTGAGGCATGGCCGCAGTGATGGCAATGACCTTGGGATCCCACTCACCCAGCCGCGTGATGGTTTCTCCGAAGATTTCCGTGTAGGAAGGTGCACACGGTTTGCCTGAAGATGAATTGCAACTCCTGCCGGTGGCAATGTCGAAGGCACCGACACCATGAAAGTTTGCCGGGTCGGATTCAGCGGGATGATACCCTTTGCCCTTTTGAGTGATGACATGGACCAGCACTGGCCCATCGATTTCTCTTGCCGTTTTGAAGGTGTCAATGAGGCGATCGAGGCGATGTCCCTGGATGGGGCCGATATAGTGGAAGTCGAGCGCCTGAAAAAGCATGCCGGGAGTGAGCAGGGTAACCAGGGAATCCTCGCTCTTCTTGAGGATGTTGACAATGTTGGGGCCAACCCCCGGGAGAGACCGGAGAAAGCCCTCCATCTGTTTCTTCAGGTTTACCAAGGTCTTGTTGGAGAGCTTTCTGCTCAGGAAGGCGGACAGTGCTCCCACATTGGGAGAAATGGACATCTCATTGTCGTTGAGGACGACGATGAGATTCCTGTTGAGGTCTCCTGCATGGTTGAGTCCCTCGAAAGCCATTCCACCAGTCATGCTTCCGTCCCCGATGACGGCGATGGTGCGATTGGGGCTCCCCTTGAGGGAATTGGCCACCGTGATGCCGAGGGATGCGGAGATGGATGTACCAGAATGTCCCGTTCCGAACGGGTCAAACTTGCTTTCGGATTTCTTGGGGAATCCACTGATCCCTTCATATTGCCTCAGGGTGTGGAACTGAGAGCGGCGCCCCGTGAGGAGCTTGTGGGTGTATGCCTGGTGACCCACATCCCAGATGATCTTGTCACGGGGAGCGTCAAAGACGGTATGAAGTGCGAGGGTCAATTCCACCACTCCGAGATTGGGAGCAAGATGACCACCGTTCTGCGCCACGGTGCGGATGATTTGGTCTCGAATTTCCTGAGCAAGCTGCTGGAGCTGGGCAAGGGAGAAATGCCTGAGCTGCGAGGGACTATCGATTTGGGAGAGCAGATTTGTAGCGTGTTCTTCTTTCAATGTCCAACCTCCTCACAAGCTTATTCACCGATACTCAAAAGCTCCTGCTAACTCAAGAGGGGAGCTGTCACTGCTCGCTTTATGCCTTCCTTACCAGAAGATATTCGGCGATGGCACGAAGAGGATCGGCAATTTCACCAAAAATGCCGAGGGATTTCAATCCTTCGGCAACGTGTTGCCGAGCGGATTCCTTCGAACGCGCCATGCCCAGAAGAGCGGGATAAGTCTTTTTGTTTCTTGCAAGGTCCGAACCAGGAGTCTTGCCCATCACCTCGGCTTCTCCTTCCAGATCCAGAAGATCGTCGGTGATTTGAAAAGCGAGACCCAGGTGGTGCCCGTACCGCTTCAGCGCCGCAACCTTCTGTTCCGTGCCGCCCCCCAGGATGGCTCCCACTTCCAGGGAAGCGGATATGAGGGCCCCGGTCTTGCGAATGTGCATGTATTCAACGGTGGTGATATCCACATCCCGACCTTCCGACTCGAGGTCGATCACCTGTCCGCCGATCATTCCCCGGTACCCGGCGGCTTTCACGACAATGCGTATCACGTTCAGGATTTCTTCGGCCTTGAACCTGCCATTCGCACCAATGGCCGCTATGAAATCAAAAGCTTCCGTCAACAGGGCATCCCCGGCGAGAATGGCGATGGCTTCTCCGAAAACTTTGTGATTGGTAGGCTGCCCCCTCCGGTAATCGTCATTATCCATGGCAGGCAGGTCATCGTGGATGAGGGAATACGTGTGAATCATCTCCAGCGCCGCAGCGACTGGCATGACTGTATCGAGGGACCCGCCGACGACCTCCGCTGAAGCGAGACACAGTATGGGACGGAGCCTTTTGCCTCCAGCAAACAGGCTGTAGCGCGCAGCGTCCACGACGCTCTTTTCAAGACCGGC
>JAAYUJ010000198.1 GCA_012517775.1 Deltaproteobacteria bacterium | reverse complement strand
GCTCCGGCTTCCTTCGGACGGTCCCTCACGGTTCCGCCCTTGCCTTCGGCTAGTACTTGTGCAAACGTGCAAACCACGATTGCAGGATTCACGTACAGGGCACTTGCACCCCATAAGTTCACGCCCATGCCGGGCGTACACGAATTGGGTCAACCAGACGGCGGGTAAGGCGCGGCGGTTGCCACGAGCGCCCAAGCCCGCCGCCGGTTACCCATGGCGTTAGCCATGAATCGCGAAGAGTCTATGAACATCGGAGAATTGGAGCAGGCAATCCAGCAGTGGGCGAGCGCTGTTGAACGGATTGCGAAGGGCTGGGACAACATTGAGGAGTACACTCACGATCTCCAGTATCGTGAAGACCTTGAAGAAGCGCTTTCGTGTTATTCTTCGAGAGAGATTGTTCCAGAACCGTTGCTTCGCCGGATTGCCACAGCCGATGATTCATTTCGAGAGGCTACGGTTGCCTCTCGCCTGTGCGTTTGGCATTGTGGACCACAATTCCGGCATTACCCGAATGGGCATGTTGAACTCCTGCTTGAACCCTACGATCAGGAGACATATTGGTATTATTATCGTTGGCAGCCCGATTGCCCATACTCATGGCGGGAGCATGACGGTATCAGCTATCAACGAGAGATCTACGGTCTCGACTTTGAAAACATGAGCGTGTCGGAGCTCGAAGACGCAGTCAGACGCGTAGTGGCGCGCTGGCATGAGAAGTTACAGGGTGAGTAACGTGACAGAAGCTAGCACCACCCCAACAGCGACTCGTTTTCTCCCATACCAGTCTAGCAAGCTGCTCGTCTGGCGTGACAAGATTCGTGAATAGTCCAAACATGGACACACTTACAGTTCGAGAAAGAAGCCGCCGAATGTCCCTGGTGAAGGCCAAGGATACCGGGCCGGAAATGGCGGTCAGACGGTTGGTGTACTCACTCGGGTACAGGTACCGACTTCACGCGGGCGACCTGCCGGGAAAACGCGATATTGTCTTCAGAAGCCGAAAGAAGGCAATTTTCGTGCATGGATGTTTCTGGCACAGGCATGAGGAATGCCGACTGGCGAGGCTGCCTAAGTCAAAACTGGATTTTTGGTTGCCAAAACTCAGTGGAAACAGGTAAAGGGATGAAGCCAATCAAGCTTAGGACGCATTAAGAAATAACCTATAGCAAAAATATTTTACGCGGAACCTCTTCTGGGATGGACGCAGTAATTCCATTCTCCATGAAATTCGTCTTTGGTGCGACATTCCGCTTATTGAAAATCGAGAGTCGAGAGCATTCAGTTTCCTCCAGTAGGCGCCGATGGTGCGATCGACTGCGGCCTCACTCCAGCCCCAGCGCAAGGCCTGCCTTTTGCCGTGATCTGGGTTGTAGACACGTCCCGATCTTTCGATCGCGAGCAAGCTCGCTTCCCGGGACTCTCCGCCGGGGTCCGGAAGCTTCAGCATGACCGCTGCGGATTTGAAATCCGATTCGATGCCGAGCTCGCACACTTCGGCGATGAACCTTCGTACACAGTCAGTATCCCCTTGGCCGACTGCCTTCACGAGCCCATCGTACAGCTCCTCCTCGGTGAGGGTGATCCGTTTGGGGACAGGATGCCCAGAATCATGTGTTTCCACCACTGAGGCGATTCTGGCCTGGCCAGCCAGAGCCTCGTCCAACTCGATCCGCACATAAGCTCTCTGGACAGGTTCAACCTCCTGCACAAGCTCCGGCAGAACAAGCATTTCATCCCGCACAGGCATTTGGTAACAACGAAGTGAGATCAGCCCGATCGAGTAGCGCAGATGTGCGGAGTCGCGGCACAGGTGCGAAACCAGTTGCTGAAGCTGGCTCTCGATGCCATCGCCGACAATAAGTGCAATGACGTCACCATGCCCGATGCCCCGTTGCACACGGTCAACAAATTGTCCCTCGTCAAGCTCTCCGTCCGATGCCTGCCGCATAAGCTCAATCAGCGTTTGTGGAGCGTGACCGCGAGCGTTGGCAAACTGTCTCCAAACGGATTCCAGCCAGTCGAAGTCGCGCGTAACAATGTCTTTGACGTAATCCAGCACCTGAGAAACGACCTCCCGACGACTTTGTGGATTCCGCCACAACTTCGTCTCGACCACGACCACGTAACGGGCCGTGCTCAAATAGAGGTTATCGATCGTGCCGCTGTCTCGTGTTGGGACTTCACGACCGATACAGACAGGTTCGCCGATATCGGGCCTGAACTGCGCGACGGGTAGTAGTTCTGGGTGCGTTACGAGCAATTCCTGGATGAACCGTTCATCGAATCGATCATGAACGCGCGGAAGGCGGGTGCCGTGTTGGGCAACACCGTCTGATCCAAGAAGGAATGGGTCAGTCCCAGACATAAGCTGCGCTCCCCCTAACGCCCAGCATCAGCGGCGGCGCGCAGCGCCGTCCACTGCATGCTGTTGTTATGTTGCCCACTGCCTCAACCGTCACGTAGTCAGTGTCCGGAGGAATGGTTTGGACGACCCATAGCTAACAATCGCCACATCTAGCCCATGTTCTCGATACAACTCCACGGAGCGCTTGATGGCACGAACAATCCAATCCGTCTCGTTGCCAAATGCTCCCCCTCCGAGAAGTGTAAGGAACAGTCTGTTGTTCCCGGTCCTTTGGAAATTCACAATCGCTGCGCAGAACGTAGCTTCATAAGATGCCTCCAACACCAGCAAAGCGAAGTTCGCCCAGAGACTTGCCGGATGACGGGAATAGGCAACAGGTAGCGCAGAGCAATAAGCCTGTGAGACCAGGTGCCGGCAGTCGTCGAGCGTTACCTGAGTGTTCCACTGGATACCGATTCGCAATAACCCGCGCAGTCTGTCCCGCTCGCTCTCCGTCGATGCTCGGAGGCGATCTGCTATCTCGATCAAACCACTCTCCGATGCAAGAGCATAGCCATTGCGCACTTCCCACAGGTGTCCGTCGGAGTTTTCCAGTGCCATTCCGAGGTCCGAAAGGCAATCGATCTGGTTGGTTGCGGACTGCCCGATCTTGCCGTTTACGTTCACGAAGTAGTGGCGATAGATCGTTCCTGCGCCAGCGGCGATTGCGCAGGCAGGGCCCTGGGTACGGTCATACTCGTAGATACCGACACCACGCTCTGGCGTTATGCTCGGCGACACCATCTCCAGTAGGTTGAATTGCGAGGCCACCTGAAACAGCGAGCCCGCGTTGCGATCATCCTTATGCAGCTCCTGTGCGTCAGCTACAACCTCGCGCACTGTGGTCTTTCCCGCACTGCGTTGACTCAAACATGCGCGTTTGCGCAACTCCGCCATCGACGGCGTTTCTAGGTCACCCCAAGTGAAGCGCCGGCCGTTTACGCGGGAGATCAGTTCACCGCCATCGAGGAGGATGTTCCGCCGAACCTGCTCGGGTGATTCCTCTGAAAAACCAGTCAGCGCTTCAAACCACATAGTTCGATTCCAACAGCAACATAACTACGGCAATAACCAGCGCGCACAATAGTACCTGTGACTTTCATAGAACCAAGGCGTGGTGCGCGGCTGGTTCATTGTCTGGTTGGCGGCCGCTTCGCGGCCACCAATGGCGAGCTGAGCCTTCGGCCCCGAGCGACTTGTCGTCGCTCCGCTATGCTCCGCGCCAACAAATCGCTCGAGCCGAATGGCATCGCTTGCATTACCGCCTACGGCGGTTGCAAGCTCATGCCATCAGCTCAGCTCGCCATTATGCACTTTTTCGTTGCCATTCTGGAACATGTGAAACTCCGAGCAACCCATCTATGGAAATGTCTTCATCTAGAAGAGGCCAGTGTATTCCATAGCCGGATGGTGAAATTTCAAATGTGTTTCTCTCGTGCTCTGATGCTCTTAGGAGTAGAGGCGATATCTTGTTGAGTTCAAATTCTCTTTCTTCACCGTCGATAGTTAAAACAAGGGAGTCTCCGGCAAACTTCACATTTCTGACATTATGATGTTTTATCATTGACGTGACCTCCTTTGAAACTCCTCCCATTGCTGCTCGATATATTCAAAGTGCTCATAAATGATCTTCCTGATCTGCCTTTTGTCGGCTGGTGATAGGTTGTAGGCAAATGCTTCCTCGATATCGAAATTATGAGGGTCCAACCAGTATTTGCATTCCATGTCTCCTTTGCGGCAATGGACATGGATGGGCTCGCTCCCCTCATTGGCGTAGAAAAACAATCTCCATCCAAGTATTAGCAGTATTGTTGGCATAATGCTCATCCTGTCAGCAATTCCCGTCCCTCTGGAAAGGGGCTTTGGAACACGGGCAAAAATCTGAGTCTTCGTAAACATCTGTAAGACCGCTGTACCGTCACCTCGGCGAAAGAATTTTGCCAAGGGACCTGCTTTTCAGCGGGACAAGCCCGCATTTGTTGTGTATGTTAAGTCTCCATGAACAGGAGACGGCTCCAAAGGCAGCGCGAGGCGGACCAGCAGAAGCTTCTCAAAGCGACGGTGCGTAAGCATTTGAATGCAGACGCACTCAATGGAGCCGTTCGGGAAACTTTCGAGCAAGTCCCTGAACCGGGCAATGGTGAATATAGTATTCCTCTCACAGATTGCCTCATGTCGGGTTACGCCATGTTCTCTCTCAAGGATCCCAGCCTCCTGGCGTTCGATCGTCGAAGGGTCGCCGAACAGCACAATCTTGAGTCCATCTTTGGTATAGAACTGGCTCCCTGTGACACCCAGATGCGCACTCGCCTCGACCCGGTTGAACCGGATTTCTTACGCCCGGCTTACAATGAGGTCTTCCGCAGAGCCCAGCGAGGTAAGCTCCTGGAAAAGATGACCTTCATGGAAGGCTGCGTTCTCGTTTCCGGCGACGGGACAGCTTACTTTGTGTCCGACAAGCTCTCCTCTCCCGCCTGTCTTAAGAAGATATGCTCAAAGACGGGGAAGATCACCTATAGCCTCCAAACCTATGCGGCCGTCATCGTCCACCCTGAGCGAAAAGAAGTCATCCCCCTGCCTCCAGAGCCGATCTTCAACCACGACGGTGACAACAAGAATGACTGTGAACGGAACGCCTGCAGGCGATGGCTCGAAAAATTCAGGAAAGACCACCCTCACCTGAAGGTCATCATTACCGAAGATGGCCTCAGTCCCAATGCTCCCCACATCAGGGACCTCATCGAGCACCGATGTCACTTCATTTTAGGGCTTAAGGAAGGAGATCATACATACCTTTCCACATGTCTGGACGCCGCCGTTGAAAAAGGTGAGGCCATTGAATACGATATTCAGGATCCACAAAATCCCAAGGTGCACCATTTCTTTCGGTTTGTGAACCGTGTCCCCATCAACGCATCCAATCAGGACCTTTTAATCAATGTCCTGGAATACTGGGAAGAAAGCCCAGCCGGCACGCAGCACTTTTGCTGGATTACGGATTTCACGATCACTCGGGACAACGCCTACTCCATCATGCGCACGGGCCGCGCTCGATGGAAGGTGGAAAACGAGACTTTCAACACCCTCAAAAACCAGGGATACCATTTCGAGCACAACTACGGCCTCGGCCAGAAGAACCTGAGCATGGTCTTTGTGATGCTCATGTTCCTCGCCTTTTTATGTGTTCGACCACATAAGCCTTCTTGACGGACCAAGTCCAGCAGATGTCCTGTACTCTCTTTCGAGCGGCCTGGAAGAAGGCTGGCTGCAAACGAGACCTGTGGGAAAAGATCCGGGGAGTCTTTCACCTCATCGCCGTCGATTCCATGGAGATGCTCTATCGAGTGATTCTCCTCGGAGCCCAGAAGATCTCCGGCCGGTTCCTCCTCGACACCTCTTGACCTGCCTGTGCGCCCAACTCCATCCCGACATCCGATCACCCTGCCCGGACCACCCTATCTGTGCCCTCGATGGATCGCTATTCCCTCAACCGGACGCCTGGCGGTTAAAAATTGTCCAAAGCATCCAAATGGTCTTGGAACTGCGTCTCAATTTGCCATCTTACCCCCTAACCTCATGCTCTAGGAACTCAATACAACGCCAGACCATCACCTAGCCGCGCTTCAGCGGGAATTGCTGGTTCAGCACTTATCCGTTCGCGGTATATATTCACCAAGCCGCCGATCAAAGACGGCCTTATTTCGCAAATGGGCATCAATTTGGGCTTGTAAAGCCATAAGAATGGCTGGCATGAAGAACGCTCCTCTTTCTGTATATCATGTTATTTTTAAGGATATATACGGTGAGTTTAAGCGATAAAAATCCTTTGTCAAGAAATTAATTATCATTTACAATGGGTTCCAAAGAAACTATTATATCTATCAGCCCATTCACGATACTACAATAGTAAGGGTTCCTTTGGGGAATCACCGATAGGATACATCAATGAGTAAATATAGATAGAGAAACTTTAGAATAATTTTTTTACTCTCGCTTCAGTGTTGTAGTCATGAGGACTCAAGATTAAACGAAGAGGATTTCAGTTTTGGAGGGTGTCGCTATG
>JAAYUJ010000197.1 GCA_012517775.1 Deltaproteobacteria bacterium | reverse complement strand
TTCATCTTTCTTCTGTCCAACCGCTCCTTCAGCGGGGTGGAGATCACCTTCAACGGCAACCTTTTTCATCCCATCGAGTATCTGACTCTTGGCCTTCTTTTATCCTGGGCCTGGTATCCTGTGTCGCACAGAAAGGGAATCATCAACTATACCATGGTGGTCATAGTGTCCGGAGCGTTTTTCGCCATTTCCGATGAACTCCACCAGTCTCTTGTTCCCGGCAGAACCATGGACACCGTCGATATCCTTCTGGACCTCTCCGGATTGACCATTGGATTCGGGTTCTTCATGGCATTCCGGTATGCACGGCGATTGCTCGGCTACTCCCGCAACGGTGCATGAACAGCCAAGGGGAAAGCCTGAGTCCTGATGTGCGACTCCCATGGCGAAGCCTGACTGGCAGCTGTTTCCCGCCTGGCGCGCAGGCTTCTCACGTCCAGACGCGGTCAATGATCCAAACGAGTCCCATGGCGTAGACTCCTGCCGCCACATCATCCATGACAATGGCAAAGCCGCCTCTGAGCCGGCTTTGAAAAAGGTTTACCGGCCACGGCTTCCAAATATCGAAAATGCGGAAAAGCAAAAAGCCCACGAAGAGATTCTTCAATGTGGGCTGCACAGCAGCCATTGTCACCAGATACCCTACCAGTTCATCGATGACAACCTCTTGAGGATCCTCCCGTGCGAGCTCTGACTCAGCCTTCTGCGAAACGACAATGCTGTATGCGAATGCAAGAGCAGGAAGAACAATACAAAAAGGAGCCGGTAAGGATCCAACAAGATAAGCGCAGGGAATTCCAGCAATAAGGGTGGCAACGGTGCCCGGTGCCCGAGGACTCCGGCCCAGTGGGCCGATAAGGGCTGCACGCACGGACATGGAAGGCTTTTTCACTGATGGATCTCCCACTCTTCCCCTCTGTCGTCACATGTTCATTTGCTTATGAAAGTGGATCATGATATGCGTTAATATTGAGTTAACGTCAATGGAGGCGACTCTTCGCCTGTGCCGACCCAGTCGAATGAATGCAATCATGGAAGAGAAGCTCTTTTCCTGGCAGACCAAGCCGTTCGATCATCATGAAACGTTTTTCCGCTTCATCGAGCCGGAAGATTACTCTCGCCTTGGAATCGATCCGCAAGACGTCCCCATGGGAACATTTCTCGCCGAAGATCATCCCACTTTCCTGCCCAGCCGTTTTGGGGGCAACGCTTACGGGCTCGGCCTCATTGAACAGAGCGTACTGAACAAATTGGACACCGACTTCCTGGAGAGTATCGATCTTCAGGATACGGCGGAAATCGGCCGCAATGCCAGAAGACTCAACACAATCTATCAGAAGCTGGGTTTGCTCATTCGATTCAGTTCAACCGGGAAGTGCTATTTTCTTATCCCTATTAATCTAGTGGCCCATTCACTCCACGAAATCAAGACGAAGGTCGATGAAATTGAAGAACTGATCATTCAGCATATTTTTGAGACGCGAATTGACCGGTTGGACATTGGACTACTCACAGCCGGTCAGGATCTTGTCGTCCATGAGCTCACCGCCCGACTTTCGAGTCATCGCATCTTTCTTTTTGATTCTATTGAGAAAGTCAGGTCATGGCGTATGCCTCTCGACATTGTGATCCTGCCTAAGGACCCCTTCGAGTATCTGCTGGAGCAGCAGCTCCCTAAGACCTCCAACAGATCTGTCAATCGACAGCAACTTTTCAACTACGCCATGTACCTGGCAGGCAAGATTTATGACATGCTGGAGCCCAATGGAAGGGTTCTCGTTCTGACTCATTCGCCGGTACCCACGCAGGATGAGATCTGTCGGGTACGCTTCAGGTCGGACGAGGAGCTCAAGTTTTTCCTCCTGTTTGCCCATACGTTCAGGACTAAAGTCAAATATGTGGCGTTTTCCATTGAAAGACCTCTGGAGGTGCACCTCTCCGATTTACACTACTACCTCAATCGTTTTGCCTTTTTCGAGCCTCATCTCAAGCGCCTATTGAATCACCGGAAGCCGGAAGAGCTCAGTATCGAGGCGATAAACAGACTTCCCTACTTGAATCTGCGTTCGCCTCAAAATCACATCAAAAATCCCGAGAAACACTGGAAGCGCATATTCGAACCCTACTTCTCTACGATTACTCTCAAGCGCAAGTCCCCACGGCACCATTTTCAATATTGGCGGGAGCGCCTGGAGATCGATCGGGAGATTCCTGAGAGCCTTTTCGTATTCGCGGGGAAGCCGAATCGCCCTGCAGTATTTCTCGATGAACTGGAAGAGCAAGTAAAGGCCTCCGGAATGATGGGCTGCAGCCTGCCTCTCGTTGCCGAATACCGCAATACTTTTCGATACATACTGGATGTCTTCCAAATCCTGATGCAGATCCGGGATCACGCATTTCCAAGGCTTTCCGAATTGGAACAGACCCGTCTCAGTACGCCGTTCCGCACGAAGAGCCCGAGTTTTGCGGCGATACTCGGGCTTCTCGGCAATGCGGCGAAGCTGGAGAAGTGCCAGGAAGTCCTCAACCCCGCCGGAATCGAAGGCCAATTCACTCCCATTCTTGAGAATATCCCCAAGCTCTCTCTCCATGGGTTCACGCCTGCTCAGCTTCGAGAGCTCCTCTTAATGGTAGTGGGCCATACCACCATGAGCAGGGTCGTATTCGCCAAAGTCCCCGCCCAGACCCTCAAACCCATCACGGAGAGGTCTAAGGACGAAGGCCACTCGGATCTCCTGGATCTCATCCGGGTCTGCCATCTCATGAGCATGGCGGAAATCGTCGCTGCACTGGGGGAATCCTTCAGAGACGATCAGGCAAGGGAATTGAGGCGGGTGTATGATGATATCGTCTGGATCGCCACCGACCCGGCCATGGACTGGGAAAAGCTTCACGACCTGCGGATCAGCGCCATGGGAGGAGTACAGAACAAGACCCTCCGGGAAATGATGAAGTTTTTTAATCTATTTGCGTTTCTCGACGACTGGCAGGAGGTCATCAAGAAAGGGCCGTTCGAGAAGGAGGTCGTCTGCGACTATCAATCGGACAAACTCAGGGAATTGGATGAGTCTCAGGAGCTTACAAAGATTGCCGATCGGTTCAAACGCCAGTTCATGGGTGACTACATTTTTGGCAAGTCGTATTTTTTTCGCCAGTTTCTCGATAGCGAATTCCACGGTACCGGCCATCTGTTTCCCAAGCTGGGAGTCAACGCTGGTTTCATTCTCCTCTGGATCGCCGTCAACGCTTCGGAAAAGCACATCATCAACTTCAACCCCATCCTCTCCGGTGTGCCGTTGGACCGTATCGATCAGCGCATCGCCAAGATCAAGGCGACACTTCTCGATATCCCCACCGAACGCCTTGAGCCTGCGTTCTTTGATGCGATACGGAAGGATTTTTCCGAGAATCGTCCGGCTTTCGTTTTTGATACAGGAATCCGCCTCGTCAATAATCCTCAGACTTGGGCGCTTGATGTGTCGTTTGTAGATGTGGAAGAGAACATCAACCACATGGACGCATTGCTTGCTCGCTTCGAGTCGCGGAAGCTCAGGGCCATTTCCCTGAGAAACCTGCAGGAATTGGAAAAGCGTTTCTCCGAGCTCCAGAGTTTTCGTCACTATTTGAACCGCGAAGGCTGCTATCTCTATTGTGATGCATCGGACCCTTCCTCAGGCCTTGGAGCCACGGAACATATCGACAGACGCATCAGAGAAATTGAGGAGCGTCTAAAGTCCATCCTGCTGAGCCAGGTATTGGTCCCTGAAGAGATTTACGACACCATCAACGGTCTGGCAATGCATTGTCCGGAAATCCTTCAGTTTATCATGCCCGAGCTCAATGCCATGGGAAGCCTCACAGAGCGATCCCCTTTCTTACACAAGCAGTCACCGGGCAGCTATCTGATGCGCTGTATCGAGAAATTCCAGGCAGTCGTCATCAAAGACCGCAATGGATTTCAAGATCCCAATACGTTCTATCAGCTCGCCAAACAGGAGTTCGGTCCTCTTGCCGAGGAAGGCATCGGTGCAAGCCACGCGCAGATGGATATCCTCGAATACCTGGTGGAGCGCATTCAGCAGCGTCCTGCATTGTATCAGGCTCTCACACTCGCATTGCTTCTCCAGGAAATCGGAAAAACGGAGAAATACTCCACACTCCTCCCCGAAGAGGAGATGAGGTGGACTCACGCCGAGCGGGGAGCCATGATCCTCCAGGAAACGGATCTATTGGAAAAATATCGCCTGGATCCACACGTGAAGCAGATCACCACTTTTCTGGTACGTCATCATGGGCTTGTGGGCCGTGTGATCACCGGCAGAGAGCCTTTGACGGCTCTTGAGGCTTTGATTTCGGCCAGGGACAGCCACCTTTTGGACGTCCTTGTCCTGCAGTCCATCGTTTCAGCTGCAGCCGTACAAGAGGGGATAATGGTCTACGACCTGTTGGAATGGTTTCTGACCTGTCGCTCCATTGGTCTCCAGCTCATCAAGTCCAACGGCAGTTGGCAATCCTGGCTGAAAGAAACCCTTTCGGAAAAAGGAACGGCGGTCCTTGCCTACTTCCAGCTGACCAACCGTGAAACCGATGTATTTCACTTGAAGCAAGAAAGGTGTTGTGGATTCGAGGAAGTTGACGCCGGCGATGACGCACTCTGGCACGGCCGCCAGAGCGCCGCTCTTGAACGTCTTTTCAAGCTCATGGGCATCATGTGGGTGGATTATCAGGACGTTCAGATGCATCTGCTCAAAATGCCCGTCAATTTCATCTACCACAAGAAGAAACTGAAAAGTGTCGGCCTGGCAACATTTGAAAAGCAACTGGCGGATGCGACCCGAATCCTGGGTATTCTGGGTTCCCTCGAAGAGGAAGTTCGCTTCTATCTCCTCTACTGCCTCGACCACCTTGGTGGAGCCATGAGGGTATACGGATTTTATGATCTGGCCCTCTCCCTGCAGCGTGAAGAATCCATCAAACTCCTTCTCCTGTCTTTCCAGGCTTTTCACAATTCCTATGAAACATCAGAAAAAAGGGGGCTCGTCACTTTCGGGCCTCTGAGCCGTACCCTGGAGCGAAGGCATGAAATACTTCAGAGAATCCTGAGTGACCTCCCCTTCCCCAGCAGATGTTTCGAGGGCCAGATCACACGCGAAGGATCTCCGGTATGCGGAGGGCTACGGTTCGAGGCCAGTCGACTGGAGAAAGCCATCAGGGTCGACTTCAAGGATGCGATAGAGTTTGATGAGATGACTCGTTCCCTCACGACCATCTGGAACCACACTGCTCTTAGAAACCACTACGAGTGCCTCATCCGTGAATTGCGCCAGACCCTCCCTTACGATACCCAGAGTCACGAGGAGGAGCTTCGTCGCGCATACGAGAATCAACAGAAGGAGATCAATGATCTCATTTTGAAAGGTTTCCAGGAGCGCCTCAAGAGTGTGAAGAGCTTTCTGGATCTCAGTGAGATTCAAGAAGAGATGCTCCGTATTCAGAAAGAGGTCGTTTTCTCAGACGAGCAACGGTTTCATTTGAAGGAGATGTTCGAGTTTCATCGATCCAGAGCTCGCGACCGGTATCTGGAAGCAATCGACAATGAAATCCGTCG
>JAAYUJ010000196.1 GCA_012517775.1 Deltaproteobacteria bacterium | reverse complement strand
TCTTTCCGCATTCGCCAAAGAGGTCACCCAATTGGGGCTGGTGGACCTCAAGGAGCTTGCGGTCAAGTTCGCCCGTTTCTACTCAAAATCCGTACGCCCGAAGTGGGACGAGGAGGCAACCGCCACATTGAGCTTTTCCCTGGGAGCTCTGGTGGAAAAGATGCAGATGCATTCGTATGGAGAGAAGTTTTGTTCCGGGTTACGGGAGATCCACGAGTTTCTGGAGGTTTTTGACGAAGAGGAAGAACCGAGTGAACCGGCTCAGGCAGAGGCTCTCCGTGCACCACCAGCATCAGAGACCGAAACTGCGCTCCTGGCGTCGACGGGAGGCGACGTCATGGACAGATCTGGACCGGCACCGGAAGACTCGCCGATACAGCAGCCGGAAACCCCTGATTACGGGGAAACTCCCCATGATGCTTCTCTTTCCGGGGTAGAGCAAATCGCAGCAGGCGAAATCCCGCCGCCGGGCCTTTCGTCCGCCGAATACTATGATTCTCCTTCCTGCCCTGCTCCGTTCCATGAGGCGCCCATGCCACGTGAATGCGAGGCAGTCATAAAAAGGGAAACGGATGCAATCCCTGTTGCTGAATCTTCTTTGCCGGTTGCATCGGGCCTAGAGATCTCACACCCCATCGATGAGGAAGCAGGCATTTCAACTGGCGGAAACGATTCTTATGATCTCTATGCTCAAATGTTGACTCTGGACCCCGGCTCGCAGGTCTTTGTGTATCTTGCCGAGGCCCTGTGCAGCGACAAGAGATGGAGTGAGGCCATAGAGGTATGCCGCCGCGGTCTCAGGGGGCATCCACGGAACCTCAGGGCCCGGTATCTTCTTGGTTGGGCCCTTCTGGAAACGGGATGCGTGGGTGAATCCGAATTTGTTCTGCGGAAAGCACGATCGGATCTGGAGATGAACGCAGGGATTTACAGGCTCCTGGCTGATATCTGCCGGCGAAGAGGGGAATTTGAGGATGCGGCGCGATTGACAGGCATATACAAGGTGCTGCAGGGGATTGAAGAACCTCTTGCAGAGGCAGCTTCGAGAGAATCCTCCAGGGGAGCCGAGTCACGGGAGTACCGTGGAAACGTGGCCCTGGCGGATTATCTGGCTGCACTGCTCAAAAGGTATGAGACGGGTCCATCGCCGCTGCAGCCTGTCCCAAGAATCTTCCATGAGGAAGCCCGGGCAAAGTTGAAGGAACTGCTGGCAAACCGCCGCAACTGAACCCTGGCGGCAAGGCCTTCGCGGCTCAATCAGGGCGAGCGTCGATGGATGAAACATCGTGGCCTGCACATCTGCTTCGATACTGCGCCATGAACAAATGGCTGATTATCTGCAGGCCGTGAAGACCCATTCATGTTGACCCTCTTCCAGTATTCCTACAGAAACCTCTGGGTGCGGAGATTGACTACTCTGCTCACCGCTACAGGCATGGGTCTGGTGGTCTTTGTTTTTGCCGCTGTGCTCATGCTGGCGGAAGGTCTGGAAAAGACACTTGTGAGCACGGGGAGCAGAGACAATGCTCTATTCATTCGCCGCTCCTCCGAAACAGAAGTACAGAGTATCCTGGAGCGTGAGCAGGCTGCAATTCTTGAAGATCTCCCCGGAATTGCCGTCGGTCCTGATGCCAGGAGACTTGCCGCCCGTGAATCAATCATTCTCATAGGGCTCAAGAAGAAGAGCACAAGCAGTCTGGCCAACGTGACCCTGCGGGGGGTGACCCCGCGCATCTCCCTCGCCCTCAGACCCCAGGTACGAATCATTCAGGGACGCCCTTTCCAGGCCGGTACGTCGGAAGTCGTGCTGGGAAAGAGTATCGCTCAGCGCTTTGCCATCGGTGGTCTGGGCCAGATGATTCAATTCGGGAATCGGTCCTGGACGGTCGTTGGTATCCTCGATGCGGGCGGTGCAGCTTTCGATTCGGAGGTATGGATGGATGTGGACATCCTTATGACGGCATTCCGCCGGCCGGTATATTCCTCCGTCATCTTGCGTCTGAGGGATCCATCGGATTTTCGCGCAGTTCGCGAACGGGTGATGAAAGATCCCCGACTGACGGTGGATGCATTCCCGGAAATCGACTATTACGCAGCACAGTCTGCTCTTATGGCCAACTTCATTCGCATTCTCGGAATCACTCTGACCCTCATCTTCAGCCTTGGAGCGATCATCGGTTCCATGGTCACCATGTATGCCGCGGTGGCAAACCGGGTTGCCGAAATTGGCACCCTCAGGGCTCTTGGTTTCAAGCGATTCACGATCTTGGGCACTTTTCTCGCAGAATCCCTTTTCCTGAGCCT
>JAAYUJ010000195.1 GCA_012517775.1 Deltaproteobacteria bacterium | reverse complement strand
TTTCGGATAAGACCCTCGCTGAAATGGCCACCCACCTGCCTCGAACCAGGGAAGCCATGCTCCACATCCACGGAGTCGGTTCGATCAAACTGGATCAATACGGCAGCGTTTTCCTCGAGTGTATCAACGAGTATTGCCGGAAGCACTCAATATCGGGAGAGCCCAGCGATCACCAGGCTCAAGCTCCAGAAAGGCGCGGGCGACTCAGGGAGACTCGTGAGCTCTATATCGGCCAAGCCTTCAACTCTGGCCGAACCATCGAAAGTCTGGCAATGGAGCTCAGCATCAGAGAGAGCCATGTGCTCGAGTACCTGTTGACTTATCGGCAGAGAGGTTTTCCCCTGCGACCCGACAGGGTGCTGCCTCTCATCAACCTGTCGGCGGATCTCATCGACAAGACCATGGAAACCTTTGAGCAACTTGGCACCGGGATGCTCCGCCCGGTTTTCGATGCTCTGGACGGCGAAGTGCAGTATGAGGATCTGAAAATCGTGCGTCTGTACTACCTGAGTTTGCAAGATCCGCCGAGGGTGGATGGAATTGAAACCCAGGAAGAACAGCGGGACCTTGGCCGGCTTGTCTGTCTTGCCCATTCCCGAAAGTACTCGGGCATCTGTATCGCCGGGAAGAAGTGGGTCAACGGGACCGTGGGGGACTGGGTCAGGCCCGTGAGCGGGCAATCGACGGGTGAGCTCACTCCGGGCATCGTGTTGTTGCCTGATGGAAGCATGCCGCGGCTGCTCGACATCATCGCGGTGCCCCTGTCGAAAGCCCGTCCACACACCTATCAGTCCGAAAACCATTTCATCCTCGGCACACCCTGGAGACGGATTGGGACTTTCGAGCGATCCCGGCTTGGGGAGCTGGTGGACGAGGTCGATGGATTGTGGATCAACGGCTGTCACAGTCACACCGGTCGAAACGACAGAATTCCCCTGGCCCTGGCGGAAAGCACCCTTTCGTCATCGCTTCTGTTCATTCGCCCCGAGGACCTTTCGATCATCGTTGAGCAGGACTCGAAGGGTTTGAATCGAATCCGGGCCAAGTTTATCTTCAAGGGTGAAATATATCGACTGGCCGTGACCGACCCAGATATCCAGGGGCGCTATCTTCCGATGGCTATCGGTGAATACCCGGTGGATTGTCCGGAGACATACCTGACGATCAGTATCAGTGAACCGTTCGGGGACTTCTGCTACAAACTCGTGGCTGCCGTTATCTTCCCCCATGACAGGGGGGCGGTCTCCTGAAATGAGCATACTTTTCACCATCGGTCATTCGACCCACTCCATCGAGCATTTCATCGAACTCCTGAAGATGCATGCCATCAGCGCTGTGGGCGATGTGCGCTCCAGTCCATACAGCAAGTTCAATCCCCAGTTCAACCGCGAGAACCTCCAAAAGGTCCTTAAAGAAAACGGGATCGCCTACGTGTTCCTGGGACGCGAACTGGGACCGCGAAGTGAAGATCCCTCGTGTTACCTCGACGGAAAGGTCCAGTACGACCGACTTGCCGCAACCGAAATATTCAAGCGCGGTTTGGAACGTCTCCTCAATGGGTTGAAGACTTACCGCATCGCCCTCATGTGCGCGGAAAAGGACCCCATAACGTGCCACCGGATGATCCTCATCTGCAGGGCACTGCGCTCGGGAGATCTCGAAATCCGTCACATCCTTGAGGATGGGACGACGCAAAGCCTGCGGGATTCCGAACTGCGCCTCCTGCACGTCCTCAAAATGCCCCAGCTGCGACTTTTCGAGAAACTGGACGACCTGATTCAACGGGCCTATGACACCCAGGGCCATAAAATCGCCTACGCACGCCATGCCGCGGCGTATGAGGAAGACGCCCCGGAAGTGGAAGAGGGGGAGGAATCGGAGCAGGAACCATGGAGACTTTGAAGCTTTTCACCATCGGCTTTACGAAGAAGACGGCCGAGGACTTCTTCACCCTCCTCAAAACCGCAAAGGTCCGGCGCATCCTGGACGTCCGCCTGAACAACGTCTCCCAGCTTGCGGGCTTCGCCAAGCGCGACGACCTGGGATTCTTCCTGTGGGCGATTTGCAAAATCGAATACCACCACATGCCGCTTCTCGCCCCCACAAAGGAAATCCTGGACGCGTACCGCAAGAGCAAACAAGGGTGGCCCCGGTATGAAAGGGAATTCCTGAAGCTCATCTCCGACCGGCAGGTTGAAAAAATGATCTCCAAGGAACTCATCGACCACGGCTGCCTCCTTTGCAGTGAGGAAACCGCGGACCACTGCCACCGGCGACTCGTGGCAGAATACTTGCGCGACCAATGGGGCAATGTCGAGATTTTCCACATCTAATGAAAGTCTCAGCTGTTCCTTGAAGGCTAAAGCAGCTTCTCAACAAGTTCGGGTTGCGGCTCTTTCGTAGGTCGGGTTTCCATACCCTGCACCTGGCGCAATAAGTGTCGGCGTTGGAATCCATACCTGCTTATTAGGCATTATGAGGCCAAAGTGACTTCTCAATAGATCCGGGTTATGGCTCCTTCGTAGGTCGGGTTTCCTACCCGACATCCGGGGAATCGCAAAGAACAGGCGCCTCTTGCAGAAGGCCATCGGCCACCTCTCCTTTTGGTTCTCTACGCCGTCTCTCTACCGGAGGGAGCTCCTCGCACTTTTCCTTGCCAATAAGGTATTGTGGCATTTCTGCGAGTTGAGGGCGATCTCGGTGAGAAGGACGTTGCCGGAGGTCTGATTTGGTTTTCAGGGCTCTGAGTATGAGCGATCTGGTTGACAAGCTCCCGTTGGATCGGGTATACATGATCCGCTGTGTCCTACCAGTTGAATATCCTTGTCCCGTAATGTGCATCCTCCCTCCCGCTTCCTGTTAGGAACTGCCGGGCATGGCGTTTGATTAAGACAAAGCCTCTCCCGTTTTTTTGACACAGTTTCTTCGTCCCCTTCCGTCCTGCCCGGAGCCATGTCGTGGTCATCCCCGTAGCCGGGGAAGCTTACGGGTTGAGAAACTGGAATGAGTGAATCCCCTGTCGAACACGCTGGATCAACGATCGTGACAGATGACGATGCGTTTCAAATCATGAGCCATACAGGAATCCGTTCCTTGTCCGTTCTAAAACAGAAATCAGAGAAAGGCCTGTAACAACCGGAATCCAATTACAAAAGGGGAAAACCCATGGAGAAAGAATCCCATCTTTATGCAACGTGTTCAGCGGCATGTCCTGTACATACGGATACACGGGAATATGTCCGCCGTATAAGTACGGGCGATTATGAAGGCGCCCTGGATGTACTTCTGGAAGTGAATCCCTTTTCGTCCGTGTGCGGCCGTATCTGTCATCACCCATGCGAATCGCAGTGTCGGCGGCAGGTCATAGATGCACCTGTGGGACTGCGACTCCTCAAACGCTTCGTGGTGGAAAACACGCGGGAATATCGAATCCAGAGGCGCAAGAAGGTGGAACCGGTCCTGGGCAGGAAGATTGCCGTGATCGGATCAGGTCCGTCAGGCCTCACTGCAGCCCGTGATCTGGCAATGTTGGGTTACAAGGTGACAGTCTTTGAAAAGGACTCGATGCTGGGAGGAATGCTTGCTCATGCCATCCCCCGATATCGCCTTCCGGTTGATGCGCTTCAGGAGGACATCGACGACATCCTCGCCTTGGGAATCGAATCGCGGCTTAACTGCGAAGTGGGAAAGGATGTTTCCTTTAAAGACCTGCGGAAGGAATACGACGCTATTCTGATTGCGGTGGGTCTCGCCGAGAGTCATTCCCTCCCCATCCCTGGCATTGGAAGCGACGGGATCCTCCTGGGTATCCCTTTTCTCTGGGATGTGGCCAATGGGAGCCCACCGACCCTGGGAGACAGGGTCATGGTCATCGGAGGTGGCAACGTGGCTATTGACGTAGCCCGGGCTGCCAAGCGTCTCGGACCCTCCCAGGTCATCATGGCTTGCCTTGAATCCCGAGAGGAAATGCCCGCCTGGAAATGGGAAATCGAAGAGGCGGAAGAAGAGGGAATTTCCATCATGAATTCCTGGGGTCCCAAGGCTATTCTGGAACAGAACGGCAAGACCACGGGCATCGAATTCAAGCGATGCACCCGGGTATTTGATGAGAACAAGAGATTCAACCCCCAGTACGATGAGTCAGTCACCACCTCACTGGATGTGGATTCCGTGATCCTTACCATCGGCCAGAAGGCGAATTTGGATTTTCTTAAAGAGACGACAGTGGGGGTGGATCGCGGACGACTCATCTGCGATAGGGAGTCCTGCACGGCAACTGAGCGAGGGGTGTTTGTGAGCGGAGAGGTGATGACAGGACCGGGCTCCGCCATCCAGGCGGTTGCCACGGGGCACGATGTTGCCAGGGCGATCCATCACTACCTCGAAACAGGCGAAACCCTGAAGCTGCCTCAAGAATCCATTGAGACCATCGGGGAGCTTCCGGCCCAGACGGCTGCCCGGGCCAGGAAGTTTGATCACATCGATGTGAGGCTCACCGATGCCTCCCAGCGAATCAAGGACTTCAGTCCCATCGAACCGGGTTACACCGAAGCTCAGGCTTTATCGGAGGCCCGCAGGTGCCTTGCCTGTGGGACGGGTGCTGTCCTGGCGCCTTCCGCCCAGTGCGCGGGTTGTCTCACGTGTGTCCGGATTTGTCCTTACGGGGTGGCCACTGTAGAGCGGACCGCCTCCATGCCGGCTCAGGAATGCTTGACGTGCGGTTTATGCGCAGCGGAGTGTCCCGCAGCCGGGGTTGCTCTCGCACGCTTTGCCACCAACAGGGTTAAGGAGACACTGGAAAGCATTCTAACGGATTGTTCCGCTGAGAAAATCCAGCGGCCCCTGGTCGTATCGTACTGCTGCCTCTATGAGGCCACCAGCCGCAAATACCTGCGGGAACAGACCAGAAGTGAGATCGAGGAGACGGGTATCCTGCGGGTAATGGTACCCTGTGTCGGACGTCTCGGGAGTATCGATCTCGTGTCCCCATTTGAACTGGGAGCGGACAGGGTGTCCATCATAGCGTGTCATGAAACGGGATGCCTTTATACGGGGGCTGAAGAGCTCCTGGAGAGGCGTATCCAGCAGGCCAGGCGATTCCTCGATGAAATCGGGGTGGGGGGAGAGAGCCTCCAGTTTTTCCGCACCCATACTTCTGCGGAAGAATCCTGGCCACAATTCTGGCGGGAGTCCAAAGAGGATCTCCGGGCCACATCGGCAGCCTGAACCTTTTCTCACACCATTGATGAAGGGACATGGACGCATGCCCTCCATCATCCCATGAGGAGAAGAACACCATGATTGTTGCAGACCCCAAACCCTTTCAAGAGGTTCGCGGTTTCCTGGAGAATTACAGAAAGATTCTCATTCTCGGATGCGGAACCTGCGTGACCGTTTGCCTCTCTGGAGGTGAAGCCCAGGCGGAGCTTCTCGCATCGGGGCTTCGCATCGCATTCAAGAAGGACGGAAAGGAAGTGACCGTTCTGGAGGACACGGTCCAAAGGCAATGCGAACAAGAATTCGTGACGCCCGTACTGGAGCGTGTGAAAAAGGAGGGGATCGATGCGGTGGTAACCCTGGCATGCGGTGTGGGGGTCAACTTTCTTTCTGACCGCATCGGTGCCGTCCCGGTATTCCCTGGTGTCAACACGACGTTTTATGGGGGAAACGTTGAGGCCGGCCTGTGGTCGGAGATGTGTGCGGGATGCGGGGAGTGCATCACGTATCTGACCGGGGGCATATGCCCCATCGCCCGTTGTTCCAAGCACCTCCTCAATGGTCCCTGCGGGGGGTCTGAGAAGGGGATGTGCGAGGTGGATCCAAAGAATACGGAATGCGTGTGGCAGCTCATCTATGATCGGATGAAGCTCCTGGGAAGACTCGACGAAATGCGAAACCTTCTCCCCATGAAGGACTGGCGACCCGCTATGGACGGAGGGGTCCGCCGGACGGTGAGGGAGCACATCTACAGGCTCAGTTACAAGTCCCAGACCTGAGCCTGAGGCGGGCCGGAGCCTCATTCACCCGGATCGTTCCCTTGTACCGGGTGATGCCGTTTCTCGAAAGGCCGGGCGTCATTTTGAGTGAGAGACGATAGAGAGAGAGTCTCGATGAGATATAGGATGTCGCCTGTTTCCCAACCAACGCATTCCGAAATATTTTATGGAGTGGATCCATGACCTCTACAAATGGACTGAAATCAGGCAGCAATCTCGAGAAGGTGTTTCGGGCCGGCCATCTGGCTGTGACCTGTGAGTGCGGTCCCCCCAAGGGAGCGGACGTTGAGCACCTCAAGAAGAAGATTCAAATGATCAAAGGCTACGTGGACGCAGCCAATGTGACCGACAACCAGACGGCGGTGGTGCGCATGTCGAGCATCGGGGCAAGTGCCATCCTGGTGCAGAACGGCGTCGAACCGGTGATGCAGATGGTTACCCGGGACCGCAACCGCATCGCGGCGCAAAGCGACCTGTTCGGTGCCTACGCCCTCGGCATCCGCAACATGCTCTGCCTCACCGGCGACCATCAGAAATTCGGCAACCACCCTTTTGCGAGGAACGTTTTTGACATGGATTCCATCCAGCTCCTCAGTATGGTGCGCACGATTCGGGATGAGGGGAAAGTGAACAGCGGGGAGCCTGTAGAGGGTGGGGTCAAGATGTTTTTTGGAGCGGCGGCGAATCCCTTTGCCGACCCCTTCGAGTTCCGCGCCATTCGCATGGGGAAAAAGATTTATGCTGGGGCGGACTTCATTCAGACGCAATGCATCTACGATATGCCGCGATTCAAGGAGTTCATGAAGATGGCCCGGGATATGGGCTTGCATGAAAAGGCGTTTATCATGGCCGGCCTGACTCCTCTCAAGTCTGTGGGGATGGCCCGTTACATGAACAGGAATGTCTCCGGTATCACCATCCCGGAGGAAATGATCAAGAGGGTGGCGGGAGTGCCCAAGGACAAGCAGGCCGATGAAGGGATCAAGATCTGTCTGGAGCAAATGGCGGAACTGAAGGAGGAAGAGGGGATTCGAGGTTTCCACATCATGGCCATCGAATGGGAGGAGAGAATTCCCGAAATCGTTGAGCGGGCAGGGCTCTATCCACGACCCCGTGTCGACTGAACGCATCTTGATACTTTTATGTGAGGTCAAAAAGACCGTGGCTCTCCACCCATCGTTTTTCAGGGTATGTCGGAACCGTCCAGGACAGCTTCCGCTGAAACGGCCATGGGAATTCTTGCTTTCCAGTGCGAGAACCGGAGATGGCGGTATGAAAAACCGTGCCGGGGATGGTTTGGGCCGATGGTGCCATGACTGGTCCCCTGCACGGCACCCGATTTGAGAACACTTGCTCTCCGCGAGTATCTTCTCAATAAGTAGGTCAGGATTCCATTCCCGACGGTGTTTGTACCCAGATGTCGGGTATGGAAAACCCGACCTGCGAACGAACCGTAACCCGGACTTGTTGAGAAATTACGCCCGCGAGGTGTCAGGGGTCAACTGTGGAGTGCCTTTCAGAGTTTCCATTTGTTTCAGGTCGCGGTATCATGATTTCGTGTATGGACAGAAAAGGAGAAACAAGAGCTGACATCAACGCATTCCTTGTCGCGGAGAGGAACAATGGATTCCCGCGCGATTCATTCCGTTCTGGAACACGCTTCCGTTCCTGAACATTCAGTGGCTTTCATGGAGGCTATGTCCTCCGGAGAGCCATTTTTGGTTGGTTCATATCTGTTCCTTGCCGCCGCCGACTGGCTGCTGGCCGTTGGATATCCCCTCGAGGGAGAGTACCTCCCTGACGATTTCGATAGATCCTTGCGCGAGGCGCTCCGAAAGACGAAAGCACGAGACTGCTGGGCCATCTGCCCTCTCCTGCCTCCCCGCCTGAGCACCCACTGCCTGGACCACGACCACTATTATATCCTTCCCGTGGAAGCTCCTGTGCCGGCCCGCCTCCGTCGACTGGCGGAAAAAGCGGCCTTATCCCTGCGAGTGGAAGAGGGGAGGGCTTTCACCCCTGCACACCGACGTCTATGGGCTGAATTCCTGGGCCGGGTGACTCTCCCTCCCAACGTTCGCGAACTCTATGCCAGAACCGAGACGGTCCTGCCACATGTCCCCGGCCTGTCTCTCCTCAACGCGTGGGATCGGGAAGGTCATCTCGCCGCCTGCCTTGTTCTCGATAAGGGTCCGCGCAAGTTTCTGACCTATCTCGCGGGAGCCCATTCCAAGATCCACCATACGCCTTACGCTTCCGACCTGCTCTTCTTTGAGATGATTGACACCGCGCGTCGGGAGGGAAAGGAATACTTGCACCTGGGCCTCGGAGTGAACGAAGGCATCCGCCGTTTCAAGGTCAAATGGGGCGGGATTCCGGCTATACCCTATGCAATGGCTTCCTGGCGGGAAAAGGAGGGGTTTCGAGGGGAACTGAATGAATTGATGCGTGTTCTGGCTTCCGTGCCTGTGGAATCCATGTCCAAGCGGCAATACATGGCTTCCCTTCCTCGACAGAGGCGTTTCGCCATGCTCTGGGAGATCGAAAGGGACGGACGGAAATCCTGGATCGGCGGAACGGCTCATTTCTTCTGTTACAGTTTTGAATCATCACTCCGCAGTCTTTTCGAGAGGGTCGATACGGTGATTTTTGAAGGTCCCCTCGATCAGGCAAGCCTGGATCAGGTGACTCAGATAGGGCGAAGTCCCGGCCCAGCCAGTGCACGGCTCATCGATTCCCTGGATGAAAGGGAGGTCCGCTCGCTGGAGCGCGTTGTTTGCGGGCCGAGAGGTTTCTGGGCCCGGTTGATGGGTCTGGAATCCTCAGACACCCCGGACGTGCGGTATCTGCTCTCAGAAACCCGTCACTGGATGGCTTTCTTCTCACTTTGGACCGGTTTTCTGGCCCGAAACGGATGGCACCAGTCGGTGGACCTGGAGGCGTGGCATTTGGCCCAGGACATGGGGAAGGCGGTACGGAGCATGGAAACCATCGAAGAACAGGTGGAAACGCTGGAGAGCATTCCCCGGGAGCGCATCGTGGAGTTCTTTCGCCACTGCCGCCGGTGGAAGGGTTACATCAGACGAAACGTAAACGCTTACCTCAAAGGCGACCTGGATGCCATGATGGGTACAGGTCCCGAGTTCCCTTCGCGCACCGAAAGGGTCATCAATCGCCGGGACGCCTCTTTTCTCAGATGTATGAAGCCTTACCTGGCAGAAGGTCGTTGTGCCGTATTTGTCGGTACCGGACATATGGTCAACTTGCGTCACATGCTCGTGGAGGCGGGATTCAAAGTTCGGAGATGTCGATGATCATCCCGGATTTGTTGTCCCGCGTGACCGCAGATGCGGTGGTCCCCGAACAGGTCCTGCCGTATGTCCAGTCAGTAGCGGGTTCGAAGCCGCGGATGACGGGAGCGTGCGTGGGATACGCATCGGAAGAAGAGTTTGTTTTGGTGGGTTACCCGTTGCATGATCCTCTTGATGAAAGGGCTATGGCCGAAGCAGTGGAAGAGGCCCTTCACATCCCCGGCCTGCGGCGGATCACGGTGGTTGGGCCGTTCAGACCACCTCAGGCCCCCAAGACAGCGCATTGGGAAGAGGATTATTACCACATCCTTCCGGTGCCCCCGCCCCCTCAAGGACAGAAGCTGCGCAATCTCCTCCGCCGTGCGAAGCGGGAATTGGCGATTGAAAAAGGCGGCGGATTGGGAGATGATCACCATGAACTGATGCGGCAGTTCCTCGGCGGGCATTCCGTGTCGCCGGGAACCCGGTACATATTCAGCAGGTTGTCCCGTTACCTCGAAACGTCATCGAGCAGCCTTCTGCTCTCAGGCCGCCTTCCCGACGGTCGGCTGGCTGCATTCGTGGTGGGTGAGTATGCTTCCCTGATGACGGCGTTCTTTATGTTCTGTTTCCGAGCCCCTCAGCTGGCACCTCCGGGCGCCGCCGACCTGCTGCTTGCCGGACTCCTGGATGAAGCCCTGGAGAGGGGGCAGACCCGAATGAATCTTGGTTTGGGAATCAACGCAGGAATCCGTTTTTTCAAGGCGAAGTGGGGTGCTGCTCCTTCTCTGCCGTATGTCCAGGTAAGCTGGGAGCTGCCCGCACCTGGACTGCTCCATCGCGTTCGCGGCTTCTTCAGGTTATGAATCCTCAGTCTTGAAGATCGGTTTGGTTTCATGCCATGAGTAGGTCGGGATTCCCATCCCGACGGCATCTGCATCCGGATGTCGGGTATGGAAACCCGACCTATCTCATGAACTGCTAAAGGCCATGATTGCATTGCCTTTCTGGCGGCAAGGCCGGCTTCCATGCCCAAAAAAGGGATGTGGGCTTTGAAAATTCGACCTGCGAGGGAGCCGTAACGCGGACTTGCTGAGAAGTCATTCCTGTTGGCTCATATTGGCGAGGAACTGCAGAAGAGTATGAAGAAGACAGGCATTGCAGCCTCGGAAAAGAGGTATCAGGAACCGGGGATCTGGGAAACCATTCGGGAGCTTCTCCTGGGTGTGCGGCGGCCATTGGACTGTATCCAGGTGGGTGTTTCTTCACGATGCCCGGGACGCTGCGCCTACTGTCCCCATAGTGTCATGAAGGAGCAGTGGGTTGTGGCGGATATGGACCTCGATACCTTCTCAATGCTGTGGCCCCTCATGCGTCGTTCCAGTAGAGTGCACCTCCAGGGGTGGGGGGAGCCCCTGCTCAATCCAGCTTTCTTTGAAATGGCCACCCTGGCCCGCAGAGCTGGGTGCGCCGTGTCCACCACCACCTGTGGTCTGATAATGGATGAAAAGAAAGCTATAAGACTCGTCGAAGGGGGCTTTGATGTTGTCGCTTTTTCACTGGCCGGAACGGATACGGCCAGCAATGCCTGCCGACAAGGAGTGGATTTCGGCCGGGTCTGTGAGGCTGTAACGATTCTTCAGACAGTGCGCAGATCCCGAATGGCCGTACATATGGAGATCCATTTCGCCTATCTCATGCTGGCTTCCAACATGGATGCCGTCCGAGCTCTGCCTGCGCTCATGGAAAAGCTTGGCGTCCACGCCGCTGTTATCAGCACTCTGGACTACATTCCCCGTCCCGACCTGGCCCAGGAAGCGTTCAGCCCTCATGAAACCGACAAGCTCTCCAGAGCTCGGGAAATCCTCAAGGAAACCTGGAAAGAGGCTCGTCGAATGGGCCTAGGTTTTCACTGGGCACTCCCCTGCTCCGACGCTCCCGGAACGAAATGTCGGGAGAACATTGCGCGGTCCCTCTATGTCTCTTCGGATGGGTCCATGTCTCCATGTGTCTACGTGAACCTTCCTGTGGAAGGGCTTGAAGGCGGCAGGCGCATCTTTGGAAACGTGCATGACCGGGACCCCCTGGAAATCTGGGATAGTGAGGAATTCCGTCATTTTCGGGATCGCCTGGCCGATGGTGATCCTGATCCCCTTTGCATGCAGTGCGTTAAGAGGTTTGAATGCGTTGAGTCTTGAGAGGATTGGCTCGCTGTCAAAGGGCAGCAGTTTGCACACAAGCAGGCCGGGAGCGCTCAGTGGACTGAGTGCAATACCTGACAACCAAGGCGTCATCTCGAAGTAAAGGACATTTCTTAAGGTCTCGACCTGCAGTGGATTAATCGTTCTAAAGTAAATGACGGAAACATTCCCGAACTGGCGCAAAGTAACGTAAAGCTGTATTCAGTGCCCCATCCTCTGCGGAGATAAGGCACTGAACGAGCGGCGGCATCATCGCCGCCTTCTTCGGAATCTAGCTGACGAGCTTCATGGGTTGTCCACAGCAAACCAGCTCACCGCCCCCGGCTTCCTTCACTTCGACGACATTCCCGCAAATCTCGCATTTGTAGATTTCCCCGACGCTTGTTGCGTTCACCATCTTTGCCTCCTGTAAAAAATTGAGTTAACCTGATCCGCCTCAATATCCTCGATGGTCCATGGCGGCGGAAGCTCCCACGGACAACGCACATAAAATAAGGCTTGTTTTTTCCATGGCCAGTCGGTGTCATTGAAGTTGAGGACAGATTGTGTCGAATTCGATGGAAGGGCATGCAAGGAAAGTATCTGGTGGGCAAGCTGTGTTTGCCCACCGTTTTCATGGCTTCGGGCGGCCGGGTCCATACGGGAGTCCCGCATGGCATGTGCCTTTGAATCCTTTCCTACGGGTAGATGTGCACCGGCGTCCCTATGGAAACGACGTCAAAAAGCTCGTCCATGGCCCCGTTGTATAGGGCCACGCAACCCTCGGTCCAGTCCAGACGGCATCCTCCGCCATGAATGAAGATTGCGCCTCCGAGCACCGTGTCGTAAGGAGGAAGGTTCCTGCAAGACAAGGCGTTCATGATCCTTTCATAATCCTCCCTGGAGATGTAACCGCATGCATACGCCTGCTCAGCGTGCTTATTGCTGGGATAACTCAGCCCCAACGATTTGTAGAATTTGCTCTGGGGGTTCTTGGCACAAATGAAGTAGTCGCCCTCCGGCGTTCTCCCATCCCCCTTCATGAACTTGTCGCCATTGGGATTGGGTCCGAGGCCGACTTTGTAATCCCGCACCAGCGTCTGGTCATTAACCAGGAGAAGTCTCCTTTCACCCTTATACACGTATATCTTGGGAGCATAGACTGCCGTGAGGGGATAGTTCAAATTGACGTCCCTGTATGGGACATCCGTCTTGGGAGGCTCAGGCGGCGCAATGTTCCATTTGGAATAGCGGCTAGATTTTTTCGACTTCGAAAACAATGAAAACGATGAGCACGAGGAGACAAACAGGGTACAGATCAAACACAAGACGGAGAAAACAACCAGCCTTGTCGGGTTCGCCCTGCCCGGGGCTGCCCGATTTCCTATTCTTTCACCCATTCTAACCTCACTCCTTCCGATAACCCATGAATTCCAAGGATCCAAACGACTTGACAAGCACACTTTGAACGAAGTCAGGTGTTTCCGGTGTCTTTTCGGTTCATGCACCGTTCCTGTTTATCACCCCCGATCTGTTCAGTTCCGTGTCCAATTCCTTTAGAGAGTCGACTATCAATACTGCCGTGCCTGTGTCTGCCCATTTGAAAAGCTTCTCGGCAGGCGTGAGAGGTAAATTGATGCAACCATGCGAGCAAAAGCCTCCAACTACGTCGCCTGCGTGAATCCAAACACGCCCGTAAATCCTCAATGCAAAAGGCATGGGTGCCGGTTGGCCAAATGCATTGGGATAACTGCCCGAAACGTGATCGATATCCTTTTCCTCAATGCGGTAAAGGCCTTTCCTTGTCCATCCCCACTCCTTCCCGATGCAAATCTGGGTGTCTCCGATCAATCTCCCCTTCTGATACCAGCCCAAAAAAGGAATGTCCTTTACGATGAGGATGAGCTTTGGATGATTCCGTGCTCCGTGCAGTTGCCGGGGCAGTGGGCTCCATGTCTTGAAGGTCCTGAAGTCATGAGGAACCTTCATCTTTCTCCTGGCCTTGATATCATCCGGTATGTAGTACCGGGCCCTGGAATTCAACCTGCCAAGGATTTCGTAGCACATCACAGGTGTCAATCCGGGGTCTTGGTCACAAATCCGATCCAGTTCCTTCTCCGTGAGCACGCGCTCCGACCATGGACCCTGAGGGATGCCCCTCTGTCTCGGGTCTTTCTTTTGAGCAGATTTGCTTTTTGGATCGATCTGTTCCGGCGGTGGGAGATGCATTGCCTGCTGAAGGTCCACGGTTTGCACCGCACAACCCCCAAGGAAATGAAAGGGCAAAATGAGGGCAGCCCACTTGAGAACCTGCTTGAATCCCAAAACTCTTTCCTCTCCAGTTGTGCGGGAACAGGCGACCATATACCCCGGGATCCTTTGACCGGCAAGAAGCATACAGCGTTGCGCGTCTCAAATGGATTCTCCTTCCTGTCGGAAACGGAGCCAGACGGCTTCTCTTCCCCGATGCCGGCCGAGATCGTGGCGGCACACGGGCCGAAACGATTCGGAATCAGGCCTGGAGTCT
>JAAYUJ010000194.1 GCA_012517775.1 Deltaproteobacteria bacterium | reverse complement strand
TCCAATGACAACCCGAAAGCGAGAATGATCCACAGGTACCAGAGGGGGTTCTTGTGGATGTGTGCAGGTTGATTCCCTCTTCCGACTGAGTGGAGAAAACTGCAAAGGGATACAAGGCCTGCTGACACCACGATCTCATTGAGAGCGGATGAAATGTCGTAAAGCGTGAAAGGAATGCTCCGGTCAATCCAGAGCGTCGCCGCCCCAAGAGACAGCAATATCCATGAGGGCAGCAGGTGAGTGATGGTGCTTGTAAATCCCGTCTTTATTCCGACTCTCTTGATCAAGAAAAACCCCAGAAGGATAAGTGCTGCCGCCAGCAAAAAGCCTTGCAGAAGCGCGTTCCGGGTTCTCAACCATTCCCTCTTCTCTCCCAAAGACTCCTTAACGATCTTCAGTACCCCCACCCACTGCTTGATGTCCTTCCTGAACGACTTCCACGTATCCGCGGAAAAGATACCGCTCATGGGTTGGAGATAGTAGATCCTCCAGTATCTTGATACCTTGGCGTCGGCTGAGCTCTCGCAATCTTTCAACCGGGTGTTGAAGTCGTCATAGAGGGTGTGGGCGCGTGCGATGTGAGTCTTCACTTTACCCAGTTCTACTCTCAAATCGGAAATCTCGGTGAGACTCGAAGTGAAGGAGTTGGTGTATTCCTGAGTGGGGGTCTCGACCAACTGCCGCTTGATTTCGGCTTCAATTTCATCCAGCTTCGGCTCGAAGATTTCCAATTTCCTTTCCATTTCTCCAAAGGATTTGAGCAGTCCTTCCGCTTGGCGGCGGAGTGTCCGCATCCCTTTCAGAAGATGGTTCAGGTCTTTGGGATCGTAAGAGCCCCCAAACCATAACAGCATCTGGCCTTTCTTCTTCTCGAGCCTGGCGAGTCCCTTCTTCAAGTCTTTGAATTCGAGGTTGAGTTTGGCATCGTAGTCCCTGAGTTCGATGCGAATGGTCTGAAAGGCCTCCTGCAACTGTCGAAGGGCGTTCTTCCAGTTGTTGTCCTCCAGGCCGGAAACAGGGGGGGGCCCGATAATGAGCCCAAGCAAGAGGACCAACAGGCAGGCAACCGACAACCAGGTTTTGGATTGCAGACTGGAGGTGCACATAGGTCTTGATCACTCTTGACACAGCTCCACGAATAGGGTGACGATGATCTCAGGATGTGTGATTCGCGGACATGACAGGTGGAGATCGGACACCATTTGTGGCGCTGCATTCAGTAAGTATGACTTGCATCAGTACCGATTTCGTCTGCCCCATCGAACATGGCGCGAATAACCAGGTGCAAGCAACTAATAGCCGAAAAGCCTGGGAGCCTGCAAGTGAGCTGTTGACTAACGAAGATGATCCTTTGCTCCGGTGAGGCCCTGAGCAGTTCAAGGATCTTTGGGGCCTTCCCGCTGACTTGAATACCCTCAGAGGGTGCGGCTCTTTTGGGACGACGGAACAATGTGGCTGAGCGCTCCTGACCGCTTTCGATATTGATATCGAGGGGCTGTACTTTTTCTCTCCATTATGGGAATGTGCGTTGGGAACCCATAACATACCGAGGTTCCCTCGTGAATCTTGGCTCCCAAGTAGAGACATTTTGAACGGTATATTGTGAACGTAATATAGCGACGATCTTCGGAGAGGTGACGGTTAAACACAAAGGCTACAGCGGCCCAGATCTCGAGAGCCAATTCCCATTGGATTGGGAACTGAACCTTGGGCAGGTTGATTTATCAACGAGTGCGAAGGATGCTTTTTTGAATGTTTTCTTGATTTATGTTCGAGACGAGAACTTCTCCCGATTGCTTCCTGAGGAGTTGAATCGATCACGGTCGGACGATGGGCGGATCAAGGTAATGGCGTTTCCCCCCCTGGGAATACAGACTCTTGCGCCGATCTTGTGCCAGCGTGGACATCGGGTGCGGATGTTTGACACGTGTCACCCGCAGATGAAGGCAGAGCAAATCGCCCAGGCGATGACAGCAGAAAGGCCCGATGTCATTGCTCTCTCTTTCCTCTCGACGACCACCTACCCGGCGGCCAAAATGATGGCCAAGCGACTCAAGGTGGAAGCACCGAGAACTCCGATCATCGCAGGGGGAGCGTTTGCCACCGGGAATTCGGACCGCATCCTGGGAGACTGCCCTGCCATCGACTGCGTGGGTGTCGGCGAGGGCGAAGAGCTTTTGCCGGATTACTTGAACCACCTTGGCGATCCCGGTTCCGTGGCGGGTCTGGTCTGGCGCGACGCGGGCCAAATCATTCGGAATGCCCCACGTCCTTTGATCCGGGATTTGGATCAGTATCCTTACCCTGACCGGACCAGTCTGCCCATCGATTACATTGAGTCAATGCCCCTGGACGTCCCCGCGGTGCTCTCCCTGGACAAGTTCTGCACCATGCAGACTTCGAGGGGCTGCCCTTATGGCTGTATATACTGCGATATCCCATCTCTTTCGCAGGGCAAGTGGCGCTGCCGATCCGCGGAGCATGTCTTGGGAGAAATGCAGCAACTGCATGAGATGGGCTATCGCTCGATCTACCTTACCGACGACCACTTTCTA
>JAAYUJ010000021.1 GCA_012517775.1 Deltaproteobacteria bacterium | reverse complement strand
TTCAACCCACGATTGGTTACGACGAGTGGAGTCGATGGCAACTCCCGCAGATGCTCTGCAAGCAGGAACATCCTCAGCAAGGGAGCAATGTCCTCGGCCTTGTGATCCTCAAGGAACTCGTAAGTGATCATGGCCCGATATCTCGAAGACCCATTGATTATCGCAAACCGAACCAGCCTTTGATCCGGATCCTGCTTCTCCTCAATCGAGCAGCCTGGAAATTCGCCCTCAAAATGAGCGACAACAGCTTGAACCTTTCGTTGATCGACCATCCGATTCTCCTTGCTTGATAACCGCATCCTGTGCGGAATAATGGCTGGAAATGCACCCCGGGATGTATTGCAGGGGCTTCTCACTCGTAATCAGTTTTTTTTCGGTCTGTGTACTAACCCACATTGAAGCATTAGGCAATTGATTTCCGCGTGAAATCGTCTGGTTTTTACACGCGTCCTTCAATCTCGGCGCCGAATTCACCTGCGCCAGAACTCAGGCACAAAGAGAACAATAACCGTGTAGATTTCCAATCGGCCCAGGAGCATGCACAACGAGAGGAGCAACTTCGCCGCATCCGGAAGATGAGCGTAATTGTCTGCCGGACCTACTTCTCCCAGACCAGGTCCGATGTTGCCGATGCTGGCCGCCACCGCGGAGAAGGATGTCACCACATCCACACCCATGGCAGCCAGGAGAAACGAGGATAGGATGAAAAGACCCAAATAGAGAATGAAGAAGCTCCAGATGCTTTTTGCGATGTCATCCGGGACCAAGCGACCTCCCAGCTTGAGATGCCTGACCGAACGCGGGTGAATCAGGTGCATGAGCTCCAGGTAAACGTGCTTGAGGAGTACCATGATGCGCATGCATTTCATTCCCCCACCGGTCGAACCGGCGCAAGCCCCCAGAAACATGCAGAAAAGCAGGATGGCCTGAGGCAGGGGGGGCCATTGTTCATAGTTCGCCGTGGCATAGCCTGTGGTCGTAATGATGGACAAAACGTGAAAAGCTGCATATCGCAGAGCATCGATGGCACTTCCGTAGACGCTTCGGTAGACACATAAAGCAGAGACCAGGATGAAGACCAGTACAACCCCAATGAAGAAACGAAACTCCGCATCTCGCCACATTGCCGAGGGATTCCCCAGTAAAGCCAGGTAATGCAGCGCGAAATTGATTCCCGCGATCAGCATGAACACCGTGATGACGACATCCACGTAAGCGCTGCCGTAATGGCCGACCGAGGCGTTCTTGGTGGAAAACCCTCCGGTGGCCATGGTACCAAACGTGTGACACAATGCGTCGAAGAAATCCAAGCCCCCGAACATCAGGAGGATCGTCTCAGCCAAGGTGAAAAGAAAATAGACCCTCCACAGGATGAGGGCCGTATCTCTCATGCGGGGTCTCAACTTGTCGGGGATGGGACCAGGCACTTCGGCCTTGTAGAGCTGCATTCCGCCGACGCCAAGGAACGGCAAAATCGCCAGGGAGAGCACGATGATGCCCATGCCTCCGAGCCAGTGGGTCAGGCTCCGCCACATGAGGATCCCACGTGGGACCCGCTCGATATCCGTGAGGACAGAGGCTCCTGTGGTCGTGAAGCCCGAAACCGATTCGAAAAAGGCATCCACAAACGAATTGAATGTGTCGGAGAACAGGAAGGGCAAGGCCCCCACCACTCCCGCTCCGATCCAGCCAAGAGCCACGATAGCCATCCCCTCCCGGTGAGTGACTACCGAGACATGCCCGGATCGGAAGATGACATAGAGGCCAGTGCCGGAGGCCAGAGCGATCATGAAGGTTTTCACCAGGGCGGGCAGGCTGTTGTCCCGGTAAGCGGCGGCGAAAGCCATGGGAAGAAGCAGGGTGACGCCCAGACAGAAGATAAGGGCCCCAATGGACCGCAGTACATAACGCCAGCGCATTTAGAAATACTCCAGCTTTACCATGAGCTCACGTTCGACATGAGGGATGCTGTTCCGGGTAGCGAGGATAATGACGCGATCCTGTGGCTCAATGACGGTATCGCCATTAGGGATCAGACTCTCTTCTCCCCTCAGAGCAACGATCACCAGAGCCCCGGTCGGGAAACGGACGTCCTTGAGGGGCCTTCCCACAATACCGGAATGCTCCAGTGCAACGGCTTCGAGAACCTCTGCCTCTTCCCCCTTGAGGGCGAAAGCAGACAACACCTTCCCCTTCCTGATATGGCGAAGTATCGTATTGACGGCAGACATTCGCGGACTCACGATGTGCCCCAGTCCAATCGCTTCGGCAATGGGCATGTAGGCAAGCTTGTTGATCCTGGTGATAGTCCTCCTGGCACCCAGTTGGCGGGAGAGAAGTGACGAGAGGATGTTGTTTTCCTCGTCCCCTGTGACGGAGATGACCACATCCATACCCTGAATGTTCTCCTCTTCCAGAAGCTCCTGATCTGTACCGTCACCGTTCAAGATAATGGTGTGATCGAGGTGTTCAGCCAGCAAATCGCATCTCCTTCGATCCTTCTCAATGAGTCTGACATGGAGGGAGCTCTTTTCCAGTCTCTGGGCAAGGGCCAGACCAATGTTGCCGCCGCCGATGATAAGAATGTGTCGCGACGGCTCGGAACGACTGCCGAACACCGCCAGGACTCTTTCCAGTTCCGACCTCTCGCAGACGCAATAGATCAGGTCTCCACGTCGGATATGGCTTTTCCCCGTAGGAATAATCAGACGATTCTGCCGTATGATGGCGGCTACAATGAAGCGAAGATCACCGGTCCTTTGCCGAAGGTCAATCAGTTCCTCCCCCAAAACCGGGCATTCGTCGTGGATTCGGATGCCGATCAGCTGAATCCTTCCGTCTGCGAACTCGATAATCTGTTCCGCATCCGGAACCCTCATCAATCCCTCAATGGTTTTCACAACTTCGAGTTCGGGACTGATGATGCGCACAACGTCCATTATCTTATGAATCAGCTCGGGCCGATATTGCGTGTAATCCGTGTTCCGGATTCTCACAAGCTTGACAATTCCGGGCGACATGACGTCAGCGAAGAGCGATGCGATCAGATTCGTCTCGTCGCTGTCCGTAACGGCCAAAAAGGTCTCTGCATCGTGGACTCCTGCCTCATCAAGGCTTCTCGGATTGCTGCCCGATCCATGCACGGTCTTGACGTCCAGGAGCTCGGCAAAACGCTTGAGGGCTTCGGGGTTCTTGTCAATAACCACAACGTCCTTGCTCTCCAGTCCGAGCCGCTGCGCGATGCGAAACCCCACTTCTCCAGCACCGACAATGAGAACCTTCAAGAACTGCCCTCCACCCCTTCGCTGATTCAAATCATCAGCTTGCGCCTGACATCAAGAACAGATGTTCGCTGTCTGCAACTTCTCAATAAGTCCACCCGGCGATTGCTCTACAAATCGGGTTTCCATACCCGACACCTTGGCGCAACGGCTGTCGGGATTGGAATCCCGACCTCCTCATTGAGATAGTACCGCTGTCTGTAATAAAATACAGCAATCGAAGGGAAAAGTCTTGTGGCAGGACCGCGTTGATTTATCAAAGGAAAAGGGAGATGAAAAAGGGAGTGTGTTCCCCCAAAGCTCATTCCACATGGCTTCCTGCAGCCTTCTTCTCATTCACGGTCTCGATTGCTCCGGACACAAGGGGGATAAGAAGAGTAACAGCAGCCAGCCCGGCAACGCCCTTCCAACCTGACAAGGTATAGGCGTGGCCGCTCATGGAAATCCCAACGGCTCCTCCCAGGTAGTAGAAGAGCACATAGAGGGAATTGGCACGCCCACGGCTTGATGCAAGCTTCCGGTTGAGAGAGCCGGCAGCCGAGGCATGAATCGCGAAGAAACCTGCACAGATTCCTGCAAGGCTTCCGGGGATGACCCAC
>JAAYUJ010000193.1 GCA_012517775.1 Deltaproteobacteria bacterium | reverse complement strand
TTGGGACAGAAGGTGGGTATTTCTGAGATGGTGAATGCTCTTATGGAGTGTATTTGGGTACCTGCGCTGGGAGTGCTTATCTGCTCAACAGAAGACACTGAAGAGCGGCTTGGGCCTAGGGGGGCGAATGTGCAGCACGCTGGATGAATGCGAGGCCGACACTTGCCTGGTTGCAGAAGCTCTTGAACCCGGAAAAGCTCTCTTCATCCAGATCCTTCCTGCTCAAATTACGGTCGCAGCAAATGACACCAATCGGGCGATTGAAGGCGAAAACAGGCCCGACAAAAAAAGGGGGGTCACCCAGAAGCTGCTTGATTTCCTGCGGCACAAGCTCGGATGAAGAGCCCAGTGTTTCTTCTTTCAGCCATTTCGCCTTGCGAGTCTTGAACACGTGATTGAATACATTGTATTCGGAGCTCATGGGTATGGGGGGAATATCCGCGACATTTGTTTTGACGGCCCATCCAAGGGCGTGAGTAACTCTGAGCTTCTTGCCGTCCGGACTGACGGCGGCGAAGATAACCCGGTCCATGGCGACTCCCCTCAGGATCCCTTCCAAAACCATGGATATGAGGAGTTTCGGGTTTTGCTTTCCGTCCGTGAGCAACGCCGAATACTCCCTGAGTATTTGCAGCTGCAGTTCCGGATCTGAATCTTCAAAAAGCTTTCCCTTCAGTTCCTCCTCTGTGGATTCGGATGCGTCTGCCTTCTCCCCGTGCTCTTCGGGCATGGGGATGAGGGTGCTGATGTGTTCCGCCCCGTAACTCGCCACCGTCTTCGCTGCAATGCTCGCATTGGATCGCAGCAATTCATAGACTCGTTCTTCAGGTCTCTTGAGAAACTCCACCAGATGCTTGACGAACCTTTTCAACTGGGGAGTATCCCATCCTTCTTCAAGGAGCCGAGCCAGTTCATAACCGATCAGGATGTATTTGGCCCTCAGGTTATTGGAGGGATTCCCCGCTACCGCGTTGATCAAGAGATCCCCCAGGCTCCACTCGGCAATGAGACGCTCGGTCAGATCCCTCAGGCGGAAACCGAGGACCTCGTTCTCTGCGGCAGAGCCCACGCATTCCTGTTTTGAAATCAGCATTTCCAATTGATCACAGAGATCGCCGGGGCAAAATGACCAGAAGGCAACTTCCCCAATGCGGAAAAGAAGCGCGGCCACAAAGATCTCTTCCGGGCATTCGTCCCCTTTGATTTTTGCAATGGCGCGGGCCTGCACCGCTGCATGAAAACAGCGGGCCATTTCCGTTACCAGCTGCTTCCTCTGGACACCTTTGAGGAAGGATTCGATGACCCTGATGGAGAGACAAATGCTGCGAACGCTGTCGAAACCGATGAGCATGACGGCACGAGTCACAGTGCTTGTTCTGCTGATACTGGGATTGTAGAAGGAGCTGTTTGCAACCCTGAGAACCTGGGCTGTCATGGCGGCATCCTTGAGGATAGTCTGCACCAGTTCGCCGATGGATGTATCGTCCTTGGCGGTGAGCTTTGTGAGTGTACTGACGGTACTGGAAAAAGCCGGAATCCTCTTGTCATTCAGCCAGCTGACAAAGGAATCCAGATCCTCCTGACTCAAGGCGTATCCCCCATTAGTTTTTGGCCTTTACGATTCCCCACAGCAGTGGGTTGAAGAGCAGGTCAAAAAAGAAATCGGTCAAGTATTTCATTTGTTAAAGAAAAGTTAAAGAAAATGTAAGAAGAAATCACTCATTTGTCACCTACACCCATGGAGTCCCTCCACCCTCACGTCAGAAAACGTCGGCAGAGAACACGTAGATTTCAGTGTCAACGTCCTTCCATGCATCCGGGGGAAGACCAGCCTTGATGCATGCGTTCTCGAGAAATGCCCGGCGATCCCACCCCTGTTCCGTGGCAACCTGAGGCAGGAGAAGTCCGCTGCGGGGCCCCTTCTTCATGACCAGGCCCTGCCGGCCAATCTGAATGTCTTCCGGGTTTTGGAGACGCTCCAGAGGAGTGAGAACCGAGATCTCGATATCTATTTGATCCAATTCCCCGACATCAAGTGGGGGAAAGCGCGGATCTTGAAACGCTGCTGCAACAGCCATTTCCGCAACAGTCTCCGCAAGAGGGCTTCTTCCTGTAATGTGACCGATGCATCCCCTCAGTTTTCCATGCTTGTGCAGCGTGACAAAAGCGCCCCGCAGTTCTTTGAGCTTTGCCGACTCGATGCGCCGCTTCGGAGGCTGGGTTCCCCGACACCTGGCTTCAATGTTTTCCCTGGCGATTAGGTGGAGTAAGGTCTTCTCCGAGCGGCTTAATCCCAGATCGACTCCAACCTTCTCTTCTGCTCCGGAGGATGGCTGTTTCTCCGGGGCAGCAATCCAGAATGCCGCTGAAACATAGCCGACAACCCCTCTCGGGTCGTTTTGAATCCCTGTCGCATCCCCCGAATTGGCGTATTGAAGCACTTGCCCCCGATCGGCACCCACCTTCCGGGCATACAACATGCTGGTCACCATGGGTCCGCCGCCGCAAGCCTCGCATTCTCCAGCCGCCAGCTTCTCATGGAGCCCTTTGGGATCAAACGCGGAGAGTCGCTCCACGACTTTCTGATCCAGCTTCCTGGCTTCATCATAGGAATGGAAGTGAGAGAGGTCGGAACTGGCCACCACAAGAGCAGACTTTCCGCGTGTGCATTGAAAGAGAGCTTCCGCGAGTTTTTCACAGGTCTTCATGTCCTGTTCACCCATCACCAGCGGAACCAGTTTGAAGCCGTGAAGCACCACCTGCAAGAAAGGAAGTTGAATTTCCAGGGAGTGTTCCTTTCCATGGGCTTCCGGGAGGGAACGAATACTCTCTTCCCTCTTCATGAGGTCTGTGATCATATCCCTGTCCAGGGGCACAACTCCAAGAGGAG
>JAAYUJ010000192.1 GCA_012517775.1 Deltaproteobacteria bacterium | reverse complement strand
TGAAGGGTTTTCCAAAAAGGAGGACCAGTGCCTCAGATTTCAACAGTTTTTTCTTGACGCTTATCGAAGGCTCTGGTAGCGTGCAATCCCATATTTCTTAAATATTAAAATCACTTAGCAGAACAGCATGTACCTTCTCAATAGGTAGGTCGGGATTCCAATCCCGACACTTTTTGCGGCGGGGTGTCCGGTATGTAAACCAGACCCACGAAGCTTTCGCTGCCTGGACTTATTGTGAAGTCGCATCCAGAATGAGTATTGTCTGAATTTCAAGGAGGAGTTCAGAATGTGGAGGAAGGGCTAACTATACGTACCGTGACACAAGAGGAGGGGCAAATGAGAGGAAGAGGTTGGTTGTGTGGAATTGTGATGACATTGCTGTGCATGATCTCTTCGGGGGAATCTGCTTTCGGTGCGGGCTTCGCCCTTTATGAGGGCAGTGCCAGGGGGATTGCACTCGGGGGGGCCGTGGTGGGACGCGCCGACGACCCGTCCGCCCTGTTTTACAACCCCGCAGGGATCACACAGCTTCCTGGGGTTCAAGTAATGGGGGGCATGGCAGGCATTATGCCGAGCACCAAAGTTACGACAACTGCCGGAGGGGTTACCCGTAAAACAAGTACAGAGGACAATGTGTGGACTCCGCCTCATCTTTACGCGACTTATCAGGCTACCGAGAGGGTATGGCTGGGTCTTGGCGTGTTTTCTCCCTTCGGACTGGGGACGGAATTCGATGAGGATTGGCCCGGCCGTTACAACAGCTACAAGGCGGTGATTCAGAGTCTGACCATCAACCCCAACATCGCCTTCAAGCTCAACGATCAGATCTCATTGGCTGCGGGACTGGAAGCCATGTGGTTCGATCTCGATTTGAGACAGAAGATCAGGGCATTTCCCTTCGGAGATGTCGACCAGACCTTGAAGGGGGACACCTTCGGGTATGGGTTCAACGTCGCCCTGCGATATCAGCCATGCCGGTATTTCGCTTTCGGGGCGTCCTATCGGAGTCAGGTGGATCAAAATGTGGATGGGCGAGCCGATTTTACAAAGCCCGCGCTTCTGACCCAGTTCTTTCCCACCAGCTTCATGGATACGGATGCATCAGGATCCATTACGCTCCCGGACATGCTGTTTCTGGGGGCGGCCTTCTATCCCACGCCCCGGATCAGCTTTGAAATCGGCAGTGTTTTGACCCGATGGAGCACTTACAGTGATTTGACGATTCAATACGATGATCCCGTCAATGTCATTATTGGAAATGTGTCATCCGCGAGGAGGTTGAAGAACTGGCATGACACCTGGAGGTTTCAAACCGGTCTCGAGTTCAAGGCGACCAACTGGCTGGACCTCCGTATAGGATATGTTTTTGACGAGGAGCCTGCGGATCAGGATTATGTGGACTATCTCGTGCCGGCCAATGACAGGCATCTCCTGAATTTCGGCTCGGGTATCCACTGTGGCAATTGGACGGTCGATCTGGCATACACCTATCTGATCATTGAAGATCGCGACAACATTCGAGCGCGGGCAGACGGAATGTTGGATTCCAAATTCAGCGACGGCGATGCTCACATATTTGGTGTCAGCCTGGGTTACAGGTTCTAGTTTGATTTCCCCTGGTTTGCTGTCCCAATAGAGCCTGGAGAGTACACTCCGGGCTCTGATCATTTTGCAGGAGGAGATATGGCGGAAGATCTCAAGAAAATGTACCGTACCGTGATGGAGGACCACTTTCCCGATTCCATGCGCATCCTTTTCGGAGATCAGGAGCTCGTGTATCGCAAGCGCGCATGGAAATTCCCCGACGAGAAGTCGGGAGAGCTCATTGAGAAGGGACTGCGCTATGGAGAGAACCCCGGGCAAGAAGCCGCCCTGTATGAGCTGGTGGGTGGAAATCTCACCCTTGGACAATGCCGGTTCATCGATGCGAAGAAAGGGCTGGTAAGTGCCATTCGTGAGGAGGACATGCTCCAGGAGGGGAAGCACCCCGGGAAGATCAACCTCACTGATCTTGACAATGGCTTGAATATTCTAAAGTTCCTTATGGGCAAACCGGCCGCCGTCATACTGAAGCATAACAATCCCTGCGGTGCCGCCTATGGAAACAGTCCGGCGGAAGCATATTTCCGTGCGAACCGGGCGGACCGGATTGCCGCTTTCGGTGGGTGCCTCGTGATCAATCGCCCTGTTGATAAAGAGACGGCCGCTCTCATTTCTGAAAACTACCTGGAAGTAGTCGCTGCTCCCGACTATGAAGAAGGGGCCCTGGATTTGCTCAAGAAGCGCTCCAATCTTCGCATCATCCAGGTGGCTGGAATCAATCGCCTCGCAGAGTATGTGAACATGCGGTTCGTTGATTTCAAATCTCTCGTGGATGGAGGCCTCATCGTGCAGCAGTCGCCTCTGAACCGTATCAAGCAGTCCGGGGATCTGAAGCTCGCCGAGACAACCCATCAGGGGAAGACCTACAGGATCGCAAGAGAACCTACTCCCCGAGAATTGGAGGATTTGCTCTTTGGCTGGTTCATCGAACAGGGAGTCACATCCAATTCCGTCCTGTATGTAAAAGACGGCTGTACAGTCGGCATCGGAACGGGGGAGCAGGATCGTGTGGGGGTTGCCGAAATCGCGGTTTACAAGGCTTATCAGAAATATGCCGACGCTCTGTGCTTTGACAGGCATCGCCTGTCCTACAAGGAGCTGGAGCTCGCCGTCGAAAAAGGAGAGAAACCCCTGGAGCTCAAGGAATCCATCGACAGGGATACCCGAGAAGCAAAAGGCGGGCTCATCGGAGCAGCCATGGTGTCTGATGCCTTCTTCCCTTTCCGGGACGGGGTGGATGTGGGTCTTCGTCAGGGCATCACAGCCGTGGTGCAACCGGGCGGCTCCATGAGGGATTGGGAAGTGATTGAGGCCTGCAATGAAGCAGGTGTGACGATGGTCCTGACTGGACAGAGGGCGTTCAAGCACTGAGTGTGAATGTAGTGGGGATTCGCCTGAAGAGCGTGCTCTTTTTACTCATGGCAGTTCCATGGCGGAACAAAGTTCTGAGGAATACCGAACTGGTCCAGTATTCTTGCCACGATGAAGAGGACGATCTCTTCCAGGGACCGGGGCCTGTTGTAGAAACCGGGCATGGCAGGCAGGATGATTGCGCCGGCCCGGGAGAGGCGGAGCATGTTCTCCAGATGGATCTGGTTCAGGGGCGTCTCGCGGGGAACGAGAACGAGGCGGCGGCCCTCCTTGAGGCAGACGTCCGCCGCACGGTGCACAAGGTTTTGGGAAATGCCGTTGGCCACTGCCGCCAGAGTTCCCATAGTGCATGGAACGATGACCATTCCTGCGGCGGGAAACGATCCGCTTGCGAAGGGAGCTGCAAAGTCGGTTTCGCGATAAAGCGTCACCGGTGGCGGGATGTCCTCTTCAAGCGATCTGCCGATCTCCAGTTCATAAACCATCCGACCGGAGCTGGAAGCAACGAGATGCACGTGAAAGTCCTCCTGGGGGAGTGACCGGAGGAGTGCCCGCGCATAGGGGGCGCCACTGGCCCCCGTGATGGCAACGATGAGGTGTTTTTTTACTGTCATTTCTGGCAAGGCTTCATTCGCAAGTGTTCAGTTGAGCGAACCCTCCCATGCCTTCTCTGCCGAAACCCCCCGGTGCACGATGCTGCAGATGGCATGCATCACCGCCTCGGGGCGTTCGTGCTGGAAGACGTTTCTTCCAATTGCGACTCCTCCGGCTCCCGCTCTTATCGCCTTCTCGACCCTCCCCAGAAAGCTCAGAGTGTCCGGACTCCTGGTGCCTCCCGCCACAACGACCGGCACAGGCAGACTGCCGGTGATCTCTCTGAGGATCTCGTCATCACTTGGCGTCGGCAACTTGATGCAATCGGCGCCGAGCTCTGCGGCAACCCTCGCTGCATGGGCAATTGCAGAGTCTCTTGCATGGGTGGGATCTTCCGTGCCTTTGGCATAAATCATCACCAGAAGGGGAATGTTCCATTGGGCGCACGCAGCCCCGACCTCCCCGAAATCGCAAAGCATCTGAGGTTCCAGCGAGTCACCCATGTTGACGTGTATGGAGACGCCGTCGGCACCTCGTCGAATTGCTTCTTCGACACTTCCCACCAGGACCTTGTGATGCACGTTCGGCCCCAGTTGAGTGCTTGCGGAAAGGTGCATGAAGATGCCGGGCAGCCGCGAAGGGATTTTGTCGAGAAGACGAAGCATGCCTTTGTGCAGGACGAGGGCATCGACCCGCCCTTCAACACCCAGTCGAATGGCGCTTTCCACCTGGACGAGTCCCGCAATGGGACCACACGTAACTCCATGGTCCAGAGGGAAAATGACAAGCCTGCGGCCCGGCTCGATTCCTAGTCTTTTCAGGCGCAAGACGTTACCGCTCATCCCCGTGTTCTCCTGAAGTCTTTGGGAGTGGTTTCCCGGGCATCTCGAGTTACAATCGATACAGTCCGCAGATCCCACAACCCTTCCCACAGCAAAGGGAGACCTTTGCAATTTTTCATATAAGTTGAGCGATTCTGTCTGCGAGGACTCCCATCAAACCGCATGCTGTGCGGACGGGGATGAATCCCCCACCAACCAGGAAGGTAATCCCGCAATACGTAGGGGCTGGCTTTGCGCCCGCCTTTCGAGGCTCGCAGGTTC
>JAAYUJ010000191.1 GCA_012517775.1 Deltaproteobacteria bacterium | reverse complement strand
CTGTATGCCGATGCAGCGACGAAGGCTTTTGCGGAACCGGCTCGAGCCTTCAAACCAGAGCTCATCTTCTGGTACTTCGGGTTCGATACCCATCGCGGGGACTACGGCGACATCGGCTTGACTCTCGATGCCTATCTCGCTGTGGCGAAGATGGTCAAAGCAATCTCTTGCGAGATCTGCCGGGGTCGGCTGGAGGTCGTGCTGGGAGGAGGATCCATGAGGGAGATCGCACGGACCGTTATCCCCCCTGTTCTGGAGGTCCTGGGAGGGAAGCGATGATACCGACCGGCGCTCTTTCCGCCGCAGTCCCTCATGTCCCTTCGGGGCACCCACGATGATGAAAAGGGCAGGATCTTACCGCAGAGGGCAGAATTGTAGGTCGAGTTTCTAACCCGACATCATGTTGTCGGGAATCGAATCCCGACCTGCTCCTAATTCAGCCGATGGACTTTTCCGAGCAGTCGTTCACATCCCTACGGGACACCCTAAACGATGAAAAGCGGCTTTGTTGGTCGGGTTTCCATACCTGACATGCGTTCGCCCGGATTAGAATCCCGACCTGCAAGCAGCGAACCAAAGAACTTTTCGTAACAGGTCCAGAACACTTGAGACTCAATCCATTATGCGTTGTGGCTTTGACTTTTCAGAATACTTGAGCCATCTTCGCGGCCATTCAGCCGACTGACAGATGGTCTTTCCCGCACAAAAACCTTCTGGAGAAGAAAGATGAAAATCATTCAGATGCCTGTCGGGCACATGGAAGTCTTCTGCTATCTCGTCTACGATGAGGAAACACGCGAAGGGATTCTCATCGATCCTGCAGGAGACGAGGAGAGAGTGCTGGCTCTCCTGGCACAGCACGGTGTGAAGCTCCTGTATATCGTGAACACCCATGGTCATCCGGATCATACATGCGGAAACGACCGCCTGAAGAATGCAACAGGGGCACAGGTGGTCATGCATGAACTGGACGACACGTTCTTTCAGCAGCCGGAATTCAAGGGGTGGTCCCAAATGCTGGGAGTGGATTCCGCATCTCCCGCAGACATCCGGGTGCACGACGGAGACGAGCTCACGTTCGGCAGTCATTCCATGAAATTCATCCACACTCCCGGCCATACTCCCGGCGGTTGTTGCGTGCTCATCGACGGCAACCTGTTCACGGGCGACACCCTGTTTGTGGGAGCAGTCGGAAGGACGGACCTGCCTGGAGCGTCCCTCCAGCAGTTGCTGGAATCCCTCTTGAAGAAGATCATCACACTGCCCCCTGAGACTGTCGTCTGGCCCGGCCACGACTACGGGGATCAACCCAGGTCCACTGTCGGCCGTGAAATGGAGACGAATCCCTATATCACCGACTTTCTGGATGTGGACGGTTAGCAAATGGTTATAATCGAACACTTGTCCTTCGAATCTCCCCTGGGCCCTATTGTTGCTGCGGCGACTTTTCGTGGAATCTGCCTGCTGCACTTCGGGGATTCAATGGGAGCGGACAAAAGCCTTGCCGAGAAACTCCCCGCACGACTCATTGCGGTAAGCCGGCTCGAGCACTCTCCTGAAAACCCTCTCCTCTGCAGAACCAGGGATTCGGTGCTCCATTACCTTGAACGGGCAACTCCCCTGCCCGCCCTGCCCCTGGACACCGCTTTCGGGACGCCTTTCCAGCGAAAGGTGTGGGCAGCCCTGTGCGAAATCCCCTTCGGGGAAACGCGCACATACTCCCAAATTGCCGCCGCCATCGGACAACATCGAGCGGCGAGGGCTGTGGGTCATGCGTGCGGGAGGAACCCCCTTGCCCTCATTGTTCCGTGCCATCGCGTCGTCGGTGCGGGAGGAAAAGTTGGAGGCTACACGGGAGGTTTGCACGTCAAGAAGCATCTGCTGGCATTGGAAAGGCCTTAGTCCATCTGAGTTAAGCACTCGGGGGGCCGGATCAGGTTCGCAAGCAGGAAAACGATCAAAGTGAGCACTTGACACCCCTTTAACCCTTTCCCAAACGTTCCCGGATCATAAGGTTATGCTTCCGGCGGCACACCCTGTTCGTTCCAGCCGCGAAGGAGAAAGTACTCCTTGAGCATCTGTTCCATTTCGCCTTCGCTGAGGGACTGACCCGTCGGCAGGGCCTCCCGATGCAGGCGTTTGGGCAGCCTGTCCTGCTCGGGTTTTAATCCCTCCCGCAGGTTGAACTGTCTGGTCATCGTGGAGATGGCGGCGGCCTTCTTTCTGAGCTCATCTTTTGATGCCGGAACTCCGGTGACCATTCCGATGACTTCTTCCAGTTCCTCCCACGTATAGAGATCGCGGTAGAAGCGGCACAAGACCAACGTATCGAAGATTGTCAGCCGGTCTTCAAAATCCATCAGCAACTCAGCCTTACCTTCAATGGCTGCAGGAGGAATCATGCCGGCCAGTTCGGGTTTGTAGAAAGTGGTCCGCAGGTGGCAGGCGCCACGATCAGAGGTGGCGTAAGATAAACCCATGCCTTTGAGCGTCCGTGGATCGTAGCCCGCCGGTTCCATGCCTTTGACGTGGATGGCGAGATCTTCCAGCCCCCAGGCTTTGGCCGCGTGCACGATGCCTTCCGCCAGAACGTCGCCGATGCCTTGGCGACTGCCGATTTCCCTTAGCAACCTGGCGACTTTTTCCGGTTGGTTGTAGTCGATGTCGTAATCGACCTTGCCGTGCCTCACGGCTTCGATGGTAAAGGCGCACAGGTTGCCCGCTGTGATGGTGTCCATCCCGACGCGGTCGCAGATGTCATTGAGATACGCGATCTCCTCGATTTCCTCGATCATGCAAAGGCCGCCGAAGGCATAGATGGTTTCATATTCAGGCCCTTCAATAACAAGTCCCGCATGGCGGCCCTTCTTGATCGTCGTCAGGCGGCCGCACGCCATGAGGCATTTGGCGCAGGCATTGGGCTTGACGTCATGTTCCTGATGCATGGTCTGCCCGCTGATCTTTTCCCAATGCTCAAAGGTTCCTTCCGCCCAGTAGCGGGTTGGGAAAGCCTGAACCTTGTTCATGACGGCGACCATCATGGTGGTTCCCAAAGCCTTGTAGGCCTTTACGCCGGGGTTGTCGGCACTGGCCTTGCTGAATTCCTTGGAATATTGAGCCACACCCTCGACGTCAGCAAGACTGCGTCGGGCATTTCCCTGAAACACCACCGCCTTGAGCAGCTTCGAACCCATTACGGCGCCCACTCCCGTGCGGCCGGCAGAGCGCCATTTGTCGTTTTCAATAACGGCAAATCGCAGCAATCTCTCTCCAGCCGGGCCAATCACCACCGCCCCCGGCTTACGATAGCCCTCACCATGAATGGCAAAACGCTTCTTAACCTCGGTTTCCGTCTCGAAGGTATCGGCTCCCCATAGCTCTCCGGCATCAAAAAACTCAGCGCCACCGGTATAAACCGAAACCACCGTGGGCTGCG
>JAAYUJ010000190.1 GCA_012517775.1 Deltaproteobacteria bacterium | reverse complement strand
GTTTTGCACCAATGGTACGAAAACGGGATTTACCGATGTCTCTCCCGGGATGAATATACAGCCGTTGTGGGCGAATTCCTCTCTTTGCTCCCGCCCCACTTTGTGATCCAGCGCCTGACAGGTGATCCGCACCGGGAGGAGTTGGTGGCGCCCGTCTGGGCCCTCGAAAAACAGAAGAACCTTCAAGCGATCCATGACTATATGATCAGAAACCATCTCTATCAGGGGAAGCGTCTGTGCACCAATGACCTGTGATCTTCCAATCACCACTGTGAAAAGTCTACTGGTTTCGCTGCTCGAAGGTCCGGATTCCATTCCCGACAACAGGATGTCGGGTAAGAAGCCCGACCTGCCCTCCTCGCCTTTTCATCATTCAGGGCTCCCCGAAGGGACATGAGGGACCAATCTGTAAAGGACATGGATTGACACAGGCAAGCGGCTCGGTTAAATAAGAGTTGCAGCTCCGTTTGTGGTATACAGTATATTGAAATAACAAAGAATCTCTCGTATGAACCGAGGAATGGCGGAGAAAATCCATGGCTACGATACATTGTGACGCGAAATCAAAGAGCGAGAAACTGCACAGAGGTCAAAAGGGCTTCACTCTTATCGAGCTGTTGATTGTCATGATCATCCTGGGGTTGCTTGCAGCCCTGGTGGGTCCCAAGATGTTCCAGAAAGTCGGCGGTTCGAGGCAAAAGGCAGCCAAGGCACAAATCAGTCTGCTGGGAACAGCCCTTGACGCCTATCGTCTGGATATGGGGAGCTATCCGTCGTCGCAACTGGGTCTGGACGCATTGAGGAAGAACCCCGGCACTGAAATGTGGGACGGCCCCTATATGCCTAAAGAAATTCCGCCGGATCCATGGGGACACCCCTATGTTTATCGGGCGCCGGGTGAACACGGTGATTACGATCTTCTCTCCCTGGGAGCGGATGGCCAAGAAGGCGGTGAAGGGGAGAACGCGGATGTGGTGAGTTGGAACTGAAACCTTTCCTTCGCTGGGCCGTCACTCCATCTCCTAGTTTTCCTTGACATACTCACCCAAAGATGCTCATAAGAAGCTTCACTCAACGGATTCCCCAGCTTGGAGCATCCAGAGCGAGAGTGGCGGAACTGGTAGACGCACTGGACTTAGGATCCAGCCCTGGCAGCAGGATGGGGGTTCAACTCCCCCCTCTCGCACCAAGTTGAAAGGCCCATCCAACCATCATCTTTTGCAGAAAGGTCAGAGAAAGTGGGAATGAACGTTTCCGTTATCGATCTCAGCGCAAGTCAGAAGAAGCTCCTGGTGGAAATTCCCGCTGAGAAGGTGCAGAAAGAATTGGGCGCAAGGTATCGCGATCTGGGGAAGAGCGTCAAGATCAAGGGCTTCAGACCGGGTAAGGTTCCCCTCAACATCCTCAAGTCTTACTATGGAAAAAATGTGCAGAATGAAGTCTCTTCGCAGTTCATACAGGAGACTTTTCCAGAGGCCCTTCGAGAGACGGAGCTCAAGCCACTGGTCGAAGTGGATGTGAGTGAAATGCGTTTCGAGGACAATGGGGCCTTCACATACGCTGCTGTCGTCGACATCTGCCCCCCTTTCGAACTGGCCGAATATCGCGGGTTGAACATCCATCGCGATAAGATTCGGATCGATGAGAAGATTGAAGAAGCTGAACTGGAGAAAATTCGTCAGCAGCATGCCCAGTTGCACACTCTGGAAACGGAACGTGCTATTCAGGAAGGTGACGTGGTTCTCATCGATTTCACTCCATGGGTGGATGAAGTGGTTTTTCAAAAGGGCTCAGCCCATGATTACATGATGGAAGTAGGAAAGAAGGCAATTCACCCGGAGCTGGATGCGCATGTTGTGGGGCGGCTTGCCGGCGATTCTTTTTCCGTGGAGTTGGATTACCCTGAGGACGCCCCGATTCGGGAGATTGCAGGGAAACGAATTCGAGCGGACGTGGTGATCAAGGAAGTCAAGGAAAAAATAGTGCCCGATCTCAACGACGAGTTTGCCAGGGAGGTGGGACGCTTCGATACGTTGGACGACTTTCGAAAGACTATCCGGGAACAGCTCGTTCAGCGTGAAGAGTCTCGAATATCCGCCGAAGTGCGCCGGCAGATTGTTGACACACTTGTGGGGCAGATGGCAGTTGAACTGTCGCAGAGAGTCATCGAGCGGGAAATCGACCATTTGATCGGCCATCTTCAGCACCAGTTCGAAAGCCAGGGATTGAAAATCGACACCTCCCGTTTCAACACCCCGGAAGTGCGCGCCGACTACCGGTCCCAGGCTGAGAGGAACGTCCGCTGGCGCCTGATTGTCCAGAAGATAGCGGACCGGGAAAATCTGCAACTGTCAGAAGAGGAGCAGGAGGACATCTACAGGGAAGTGGCGCGACTGACTCGCATAGACCTGGAGACTATCAAGAGGGACTATGCGGACAGCAATATCATAGAACAATACAAGGACGGCAGAATCGTCGACAAGGTTTTCAAACTCATCGAGTCGGAAGCCGTCTTCTCCGATAAAACAGATGAACAGAACCAATCAAACCAGGAGTAACCCATGTCGCTTATCCCCATAGTGATCGAGCAGAGCAGCCGGGGAGAACGAGCATTCGACATCTATTCCCGCCTGTTGAGAGACCGAATCATCTTTCTGGGGACCGCCATCACCGATGACATCGCCAATCTGATCATCGCGCAGATGCTCTTTCTCGAATC
>JAAYUJ010000189.1 GCA_012517775.1 Deltaproteobacteria bacterium | reverse complement strand
CCGCAGACCTGGCCCGGCCAGACGACAAACGGGGAGCCGGTCCTTTCCTCGAGACCGCAGATCTCATGTCCCGGGATTCGCGGCAGACAAAGGTCTCGGTGACCTGTCAGAGACATCCTGGCATCGGTGCGGCAGATGGCGCAATGGGTCACCCTGAGGAGTATTTCATTCTTCCCCGGATCGGGAAGGGGGACATCCGTGATGGTGGGTCGGCCATGGATGTCCAGTTGCAACGCTTTCATTGTGAAGAACCTGCTCAGCGTGGGAAGAACGGACAAATACCTTGTGCGTCATGACTTGAGCCGGGCTTGAACCGGCAGACTCGGTGGCTGCTGTGTATCGAGATGCTTCAGGATGGCAGCGATGATGCCAATCAGATCAGTTCAATTTGCGCTGTTTGCGCATCCGGTCGATTTCCCGGGCGGACTCTTTACGTTTCAGGCTTTCCCGCTTGTCATAAAGCTTCTTGCCTTGGGCCAGAGCCAGTTCGACTTTCGCTCTTCCCTTGTTGAAGTAGATCTTGAGTGGAATAAGGGAGAGACCCTTTTCCTGTGTCTTTCCCAGGAGCCGTTTGATTTCAAAACGATGGAGGAGGAGTTTTCGCACCCTTTCCGGATCGTGGTTGTCGTAGGAAGCGTGACTGTAAGGGCTGATATGCAGTCCATGGAGGAATACTTCGTTGTTTCTTACTCTTCCGTAGCTGTCCTTGAGGTTGGCCCGCCCCTCCCTCAGAGACTTTACCTCGGTACCGGTGAGTACCAACCCCGCTTCGATAGTCTCAAGAATATAGTAATCGTGGTAGGCTTTTTTATTTTGGCATACCAGACGGACTTCAGGGTTTGTTGTACCTTTGTATCTTGGTTTGGACATGATGCGCGTGTACTCGGTTTGCTGAAAACCTCTCAAAATCGTCTCAGAAAGAACCTTCGAAAATCCCCTGCTTCAGGCGGTAAGCTGTCAACTTCTGAATCTGTCCCTGCCAAGCCGCATTTTTCGGTGAAGTGCCGCATCGGTGAGGACTGCATCGAGTTCGAACAGTCGAAGCTCCTCGGGGAACTTCTTGAGCATGATCTCCTGAAGGAGTAAAGTAATTTCCTGGGCCGTAGTCCTTTCGAGAGCCTTCTTGACAAAACGCCGGCATTCCTTCAGCCGGGAGCGGGCAATGAGGTTCTTGACTCGCGGAATCGCCCTCGGATTCATGCTCAGACAATCAAGTTCCAAGCCCAGCAAGATGGGAACAAACAAAGGTTCTCCAGCCATTTCCCCGCAGAGGCTCACCGGGATCTTCGCTCGATGACCCGCCTCAACCGTTTGCTTGATGAAACGAAGCACGGCGGGATGCAGCGGTTCATAGAGGTAGGCGACGTGCTCGTTTGCCCGATCTATCCCAATGCTATATTGTATCAGATCATTGGTCCCGATGCTGAAAAAATCCACTTCTTTTGCCAGCATATCAGCGACGGCAACGGCGGAGGGAACTTCGATCATCACTCCTACCGGCATGTCCCCGTCGAAGGGAATACGCTTTCGCAAAAGCTCTTCCTGCACCTCACGCAGGACTTTCCTGGCCTCCAGGAGTTCTCCGACTCCGGAAACAAGGGGAAACATAAGACGAATATTTTTTGCGGCGGTACTCGCGCGAAGAATCGCCCGGAGTTGCATTTTGAAGAGATCACGATAGTAAAGGCAAAGACGAATGGAGCGCAAACCGAGCGCCGGGTTGATCTCCTCAAGTCGTGGAAACCAGTTGGCCAGCTTCTCCGCTCCGAGATCCAGGGTTCGCAGAGTCACCCACATGGGCTCCATGAGCTCAGCAAGCTCTCGATATTCATGGTAAAGTATCTCCTCATCGGGCAATTCCTCCCGGTTCATAAAAAAGAACTCGGTCCTGAACAATCCGATACCCTCTGCGCCATTGTCTTTTGCAGCGACGATCTCTTCCTGGAGCTCAATATTGGCCTCAACCTTTAGAGAATGGGCGTCGAGGGTACGTGCCGGAAGGTGTGCCCACCTCGTGATCTGCTTGTGATAATTCTCCAGTTCCTCCTGGCGACTTGCGTAATGGCTGATCTCCTCTTCTGTAGGCCAGATGATCACTCGGCCGGTTGTCCCGTCCAAAATGATGATCTCTCCGTTAGGCACCAGCCTGGTAGACTGTTCAGCTCCCACTATGGCAGGAATGTTGAGGGATCGGGCAACGATGGAAGTATGGGACGTTCTACCGCCCATGTCCGTGAGGAGACCGAGGGTGCGGTCAAACTGAAGTTGCGCCGCGTCAGCCGGTGAGATATCATGTGCGACCAGAATGACCCGCTCCCGAATGCCCTGGAAAGGATCTTCTTCCCGCCCCGCAAGATTGCGCAGAACCCGTTCCCCAGCGGCATCCACATCCGCCACCCGGCTGCGTATGTATTCATCATCGAGAGAAGAGAAACGTTCCCGGGCCTTCGCGAGAGAACGCACCAATGCCCACTGAGCGTTGATCCATTCTTGCCGGATCAACTGCAATGTCTCTCCATATATAAGGCGATCACGCAGAATCATCTGGTGTACTTCAAGGAGCTTGATATGCTCCTTGAAGTCGGGGTGAACTCGCTGCTTGAGATCCTCCAGATCCCGCTCGGCCTTGGATATGGCCGCTTCAAAACGCTCGCATTCCTCATCCACTGAGTCCTCATCGAGGATATTGGTCTGAGGAACAACGATTCTGGATCGGTTCAACACATAGGCTTTACCGATGGCGATGCCTGGAGATACTCCGATTCCCTGGATGATTCTGTGAGCTGTATCCATCAGCAAACATCCGTACCACAGAGACTGCATCGAGATCAAGGGAGCGAGTCAGTCCCGAGACAGGCAATGCAGGCTGATTACGCTGGTCACATGCCACTTGCCGTGCCTTCTCGGAACAGAAAGGTAGGCGCAAAAGCAGGAAATGCTTATGAGGTTCAGTCACATTTCGCCAAACTTCGTCTGAAACAGCGTGGCAAGAGCATTCAAAGCATCAGGTGCGTCGGGACCGCACGCGGAAACGTGTACTTTGCTGCCGTGAGGGCATACAAGAGTCAGGAGATCCAGAATACTCTTTCCGTTGACCCTGTTTCCACCCTTAAGAATCCATATTTCAGACTGATACTGGCTTGCGACCTTGACGATCTGGGCAGCTACCCGGGCATGGATGCCGAGTTTGTTTGCGACGATGAATTCCTTTTCCAAGACTATCATCTTCTCGGTGACACTGGTTTCCGCAATGGATTCATTCTCATGCCTCAAGTTCCGCCGTCTCTTAGCACATGAGACATTTGAAGTCAACCAATAGGGCGCCGGCACCTGTTTCGCTCTCATAACTCCACTCGCTCCATCAAAGTGTCTGAAGCATCCGGATGGCAATCTCGCAAACCCGGGCGCAACTGGGTCTTCCCCCCACTTCAGTTCTGATGAGAGATTTCTTGTACCATTCTAATGACTGCATCCGCGGTTCCCTTGTGATAGAGCATGGCGACGTGGCTGATGGCTTCCGTTTCAACGTGCGTCCAGCCTGGTTCGGTTGCTCTCAACGCATCGGCGGGCAGCACCATATTGTCGACGGGGGAATAGAGGGCCAATTGGGGCAGGTCAACCGCAGAGAGCTGCTCCTGCAACTCCTGAACAACACGACCCCTGTAGCTTATGCTTCGAGCGAGGGCTCCACAGCCGAGGACAGCCAGCTTGCTCCCTTGATGCGGAGATCCAAGTGCAATCAAGCCAGAGATTTTACTCCCCCCGTCTCTGGTTCCTACCCAGGCCTTTGCCAGCAGACCGCCCAGGCTGTGGCCGATCAAAATCACCTGCTCCTTTTCAGTATCGGCCAAACGTGCAATATGTTGATCGATTATCTCAACGATTTCCCAAAAATCATGTTTGAAGCTGGAATAATTCACATCTGTAATACGTGAAAAACCGGCGCGCCTCAAGCGTCGTCGGAGGAACGCCCAGGCACTGGAGTTATGATAGAGGCCATGAATCAGGATCAGGTGCGGTCCCGCAGATCTCCGACCGGTTCCTGCTGACGTTGCCTTCCACCGCATTCCGATGGGGTAAATGAGGATTGTGATGACTGAACTGAGGAAGCCGGAGAAAATGCCTCGTAGGAGATACCAGCCGAGCCTTTTTCCGTATCGCTCCCTCAGTTGTTTCTCGTATGTGCTGTTTGCCGCCTCGTACCAGAAGAAGGCGTATGTTACAAGGGAAACAAGGAGAGCCATCCCAAAGATGAGTATCAGCGAGACAATAGCAATGGAAGTCATGGCATCTTTTCCTCATCTTCAAAAAAAACGCGTGTTTCTTCAAGGCTCGCGGCCACCAGGTCCGGTTTTCTCATCTCACCCCTCAGCAGTTGCGCAAGGGTGCTTGTCTCACGTTCGGGGGAGGAAAGCACCCAGAGGGTTTTCATACCCTCCTCCATGGCCGGCCTTATATCCAGTTCATAGGAATCACCCACCATCCAGCAGGAGTGCGGTGGAAGTCCCGTCTTCATAACGGCTCTGCAAAAGATTTCCCGGGATGGTTTCTTGCAACCCTGTTCGAAGCTGAGAACCACGTATTCCAGCAAGTGCATAACGGGTGAAAAGACAGTTCTGAAACCCTGGAAAAGTGGAAACCAGGTATTGGAGAGGATCCCCAGGCGGTAGCCCATCTTCCGGAGAGCTACGATGAGATCCATGGCACCGGGGATCTCGCGCACGCTGTCGGCCTGTTCATCCCAGATTGTCCTTGCTGCTTGGAGCACTTCTCCAGGAGAGTGTTCAGGCAGGACCTTGCAAAGAGCCCTGGCGAGAGCTGAGGGTTCTGAGGCCTGCTCGGTCATAATCAAACGCCCCACCCGCCTCGTCTCTTTTTCGGAGAGGTTCAGGCGTGAACTCCAGAGCCTTCGTGGCGTCACTTCCATGGCCGTTGCCAGGGTCAGTCCTATGTCAAAGAATATGACCCGTGTCTTCATTGCTTGGAAGAAAGAAACCCGGTGGCCGGAGTTCTGCGTCTGGAGGTGATATCCCGGATATCGGACAGGATGTAGTCATAGGTTTCAGGGGAAATGATAAGCTGTTCGTAGACATCAACCCCGGCATCCTGAACGGCCTGCGTCCAGAAAACGTCCCGTTCCGGAGTGCCCGATTCATAGACATGCTCGTAGTAGATCCTCTTGATGCGAACCGTGGCAATAAGCTTAAGGCAAACATAGCATGGTGCGAGTGTCGTGTAAAGGGTCGCTCCTTCGAGCGCTATACCGTTTCGGGCGGCCTGGGCGATAGCGTTGGCCTCCGCATGGGATGCCCGGCAGTAATTGTACTTATCGACGTCGGGAATGCCGTGAACCCTGCGATAGCAGTATGGCTCGCCGTTCCAGTCCGGTTGATCGATGCAGTGCTCGGCTCCCGGCATGGCTCCGTTATACCCGGTGGAGAGGATGTGATTGTCCCGGGTGATGACGGCTCCAGTGGGTCTTGAGTTGCATGTGGAACGGGAGCTCACGATTTTCGCGATGAGCATGAAATATTCGTGCCAGTTGGGGCGCCTCCTTTTAGAGGCATGGAACGTATTGTCAGACATGTCTTCGTCTCCGATGCAGTGCTTCCTTTTTTTGGACTATACCATCTTCTTCCGTTTCTTGACCATACATGGCTTTTGGACTAATGTCAGCTGCCTGGAAAGGAGAGCCCATGCGTCGCGGCTCCAGGACAATCGCCTATTACATTACACCGCACGGATTCGGTCATGCCGTGCGCTCCCTGGAGGTCATTCGACATCTCCTGGAAAACTCACGGGATGATCGGGTCATCATTGTCTCGGACATCCCCGAATTCCTGATCATCGAAAACGCAGGCGGCCAGGTTCCTCTCAGGAGAAGACGCCTTGATGTCGGCCTCGTTCAGCAGGACAGCCTTCGATTCGATGTCAATGCAACGCAGGCTGCCGTCGAAGCGCTGTATCATGGTCGGGAGCAGTTAATAGAAGAGGAGGTGGAGTTTCTTCAGGGGGAAGGTGTTACCACCGTTGTTTCCGATGTGGCCTTCCTGCCGTTTTTTGCTGCATCTCGTCTTGGGATACCGTCCATCGGTGTGGGAAATTTCACCTGGGACTGGATCTATGGGGAATACGCATTATCCGACAACCGATGGGAGCCGCTCATTGCGTGGATTCGCCAAGGATACAGGCATTGCGGTCTCTTCCTGCAACTCCCCATGCACGGTGACTGCTCCGTTTTTCCACATATGCAGGACGTTCCTCTCATTACTCGCAAAGCCAGGAGAGATCCTAGGGAAGTCAGGAAATATCTGGAGTTGAATGAAGGAACCAGCGTCTATCTGATTGCTTTCGCTCACCTTGACTTGTCCGAAAGAGCAATCGATCGTATCGCGAGCATTAAAGGTGCCCTGTTTCTTTTTAAGTATCCTCTTCGGTATTCCATCCCTAATAGTCTGTGCCTGGACGGTTTGGATCTCACCTATCCGGATGTGGTCGCAGCCGTGGATGGAGTGATTACCAAACCTGGTTACGGCATTGTCGCCGATTGTCTGGCCCACGGAACACCCATGATCTACACGGAACGCGGCGAGTTCCCCGAATATCCCATCCTGGTAGAGGCAATGGAGAAATATCTGCCAACGGTATATATCCCCTCTCAAGATCTCTGTGCAGGCAGATGGGAAGCTGCCGTCAATCGTCTGAAATGCTTCCCGCACTGCATTCCATCCTTGAGGACCGATGGTGCGGCAGTCTGTGCGGAGATGATTCTCACATCCTGTTGAAGAGATATTCCAGCGTATTGGGAATCAACGATGGGGGGGAGTGATAATCTTTGAAGCATGCTGGTTCTCCACACCCCCCTCAGTGCCCGAAAAAATGAAGAGCCGTGCAGCGGAGATCGGGTTTCTTAACCGACATCCTGCTGTGGGACTTGGGATGCCGGCCTGTCTCCGAGGGTGGAGGCAAGGAGTTTAAGCGCCCGGAAGCAAAAGAGAGGAACATGGAGAAGGGACATCGGAAGAAGATCGCTCAAATATTTTTCACCATAGCCCTGTGTGTCATCTGTGATCAGACCGCAAAGGCGATTGCCCGGACGTATCTTCCCAGGCTGGGAGTGCTGTCCTTCGCGGGAGAGACGGTAAAGCTGCAATACGCCGAGAACAGAGGAGCGGTCCTGAGTTTTGAATCCTGACTGCCTGAAAGGTGGCGCGGGCTCATCGTCACCCTCGGCGTCTCGGCTTTCCTGGGATTGGTCTTCCTGTACCTCCTGCTAACGTCTTCTGTGCATCCGATGACCGCACTGGGCCTGTGCCTCATCTGTGGAGGCGGACTCAGCAACCTGCTCGATCGCATCGCCTTCGGCGGATATGCGGTGGATTTCGTGTCTCTTGACTTTGGAATCATGCGCAGTGCTGTTTTCAACCTGGCGGACATCGCCATCACCCTCGGCGGGCTGCTTCTGATACTCAGCAGCTTGCACGGTCTCGTCTTCCGAAAGGGTTTCCTCCGATAAGGCATCCTTGAGAAGGATGGCGCTCACGGGACAGGCTTCAATACAGGCGAGGCATGGGTCGCAGGTGAGCCACATCTCCTCTTCCTCGCCGTATGTCGTGACAATAGTGTCAATTCCCCTTCTGGCGAAGGTCAGGAGGGCATTTCCGTTTTGCTTTCGACACTCATGGATACACCTGCCGCAGAGAATACAGCGAGAATGGACGATTTTCAGAAAAGGGTGCGGTGAATCTTCCACCACGGACCGGGTAAGGTGATCGTATCGACGGGGCCGAATGCGCACACCCAGACGTCTCACAAGTTGCTGCAGGACACACTTCTTGTTGGAGGGACAGGCCTTGCATTTGGCCTCGTGAATGGATAGAAGAAGCCTCAAGGATGTGCGCTGAAGCCTTATCACCTCTTCGGTAGCGGTTCTCACCACCATGTCTGCCTTGGGCTCTATTTTGCAGGAGATAACAGGCTGACTCATTCCCTCGATTTCAACGAAGCACATCCTGCATGAACCGGGGGGATCATCCATGTCCTCCAGGAAACAAAGGTTGGGTATGTAGATGTCGTTGTCGAGGCATCCCTGGAGCAGGCTCTTTTTCTCGTCAACGAAGATCTCCTTGTCATCCACGAAGATTCTGACCATGAGCTACTGCTCCTTTGGACGTTCGATTATCGGGGCGAGCTCCGGGGGTGAGACCTTCTTCACCGCGTCATATTCGGGTGGGCAGGCTGCCACGCATTCCCCGCACTTGACGCATTTCTCCTGGTCGATTGCCTTCTTGCGATTGGCCGTAGTGAATATGGCCTCAACGGGACAGCTTCCGACGCATGCATCGCATCCCCGGGCACACAGCTCCAAATCAATGTAGAATGCGGTCAATGCCCGGCATCTCATGGCAGGGCAGCGCTTTTCCAGAATGTGTGCCTCGTATTCTTCCATGAAGTACTTCAAAGTCGTCAGGACAGGGTTGGGAGCGGTTTTTCCGAGGCCGCAGAGCGATCCTTCCTTGATCTCCTCACTCAAAACCTGCAGCAGTTCGATGTCTCCTTCCCTGCCTTCCCCCCGTGTGATCCGATGCAGTGCGTTGAGAAGATGGAGTGTTCCAATCCTGCAAAATGTGCATTTACCGCATGACTCCTTCTGAGTGAAGTCGAGAAAATACCTGGTGACATCGGCGATACAATCGTCTTCATCCATCACCACAATGCCTCCGGAACCCATCATCGCTCCCGCTTTAGTGAGGGAGTCAAAATCAATGGGAGTGTCGAGGAAGCTTTCAGGCAGGCAGCCACCAGAAGGCCCACCGATCTGAACGGCCTTGAACCGACGATGATTGGGAATTCCCCCGCAGATGTCAAAAATCAGGGTGCGCAGCGTCGTGCCCATGGCAATCTCAACGAGACCCGGGTGCACAACTTTTCCTACCACGGAAAATATGGCGGTACCGGGGCTCTTTTCGCTGCCGATGTTTTTGTACCATTGAGCACCACGGTTCAGAATGTGGGGAATGGAAGAGAGGGTCTTCACATTATTGATTATGGTAGGCTGTTTCCAGAGGCCGCATTGCACGGGATAGGGAGGTCGATGCCGAGGCATGCCCCGGTTGCCCTCCAGAGACTCTATGAGTGCGGTCTCCTCACCACAGACGAATGCACCCGACCCTTCAAAAATGGTGCATTCAAAATTAAAAGAAGTACCCAGGATGCCCTTTCCCAGGAGCCCTGACGCGGTGGCCTGGCGGATGGCGTTTTCCATCCTTGTGACTGCGAGAGGATACTCGGCCCTGACATAGACAATTCCCTCCTCGGCGCCTACCGCGTGAGCCGCAATGGCCATCCCTTCCAAGAGTTGGTGGGGATTGCTCTCGATCAGGGTTCGATCCATGTAGGCCCCCGGGTCTCCCTCATCCGCATTGCAGATGATGACCTTGTGTGACCCGAGGGCATCTCTTGCAATCCGCCACTTGCGGCCCGTGGGGAATCCGGCGCCGCCTCGGCCGCGAAGGCCGGACTCCGTAATCTCCTCGATCACGGCGTCCGGAGAAGACTTCAAGGCCTTGAGGAGTCCCGAGTAGCCACCTCCCGCAAGATATCCATCGATCTCTTCGGGATTGATGAGACCGCACTTCTCCATCACGACTCTCTTTTCCAGGTTGAACCTGGGAAAATCCATCACGGACGGAATGAGATCATTCTCTTCCATCGCGCCCAGAACATATTCGAAAAGAGGGTCTCCTTCCTTCAGGAATGCCCGCACCAGAGCTTTTGCTTTGCCCGTGGTCACATTATGATAACAGATGGGGGGAAATCCGGGATTGTGGATGACCACAAGAGGTTCGGCATAACAGTGTCCAAGGCAGCCAACAGGGATGATGCCGACGTCCAAGTCAATCTCGGACAAGGCCTCCTCGAACGCTGCTTTTGTGGCAGCAGCTCCAGAAGCAAGGCCGCAAGTAGCCATGCCGATGTGAATCATCGGTTTGCCGCCGTTTTCCTGGTTGGAGAGATGCCGCCTCGCGCTGTCGATAAGCAACTGATAGCGCTTCTCGGCTTTTTCCATCGTCATGTGATTCACCAATTACCTTGTGTTTTGATTGAACATGGATCCGCGAACGCCGGCACAAGCCAGCTGGGGACTGTGCCTCCGCCACATGCAGTCTCCCAGCGCATTGCGGCCGCAACCAAATATAAACTCACAACGAACGGCACAGAGAAATGAAAGGAAATCGCAGAGTTGTATGAAGATCGCAGATCCTGGTCAATTCTCAGCAAGTGCGGGTGGACTCGGTGGAACCGAGATTTCAGAGTTCGTGCTTTCGAGAGAACGACAAATGGTTAAGCAGCTTGGTACTCTTTGGAAAGCCGGCATCCAATGTCATAGGCGTACATCTAATAAGAACTTCCAAACGCTCGAACAAGGAGCGGGAGACGCCGGCCGGTTGTGCAGAATACAAATCGCAGGCTCCCATCTCTCGGCGACGGATTTTGAGCCAAATAAAGTCTCACAAAGCCTCCTTTTGACCCTGCTCACCATGCCCTTCCCTCTCGAGACGCTCCTTTTCAATCTGGAATCCCAGAATGAGTCCTTCGACTTTGCTGGGTGCCATGTGACCGTGAGTTGTCTCGTCAACGATTGCCACGGGAGCCAGGGCACAGCAGCCGACACATGCCACCCTTTCTATGCTGAATTCACGGTCGGGAGTCGTTTGCCCTTCCTTGATCCCCAGTTTGCGCTCGAAATTCTCAAGAATAATGTCGCCTCCGACCACATGGCAGGCTGTCCCGAGGCAGATTTTGATCTGATGCTTTCCAGGAGGGTGAAATCTGAATTGGTTGTAAAATGTGGCAACCCCATAGACTTCGCTGGTGGAGATCTCCAGGTGCTTCGCGACCATCTTCATGGCCTGGGGAGGAAGATAGGAGTACCTCTTCTGAATCGTCTGCAGGATCGGGATGAGGCTTCCTTTCCCCTTTGCAGACAGGGCAAGAAGCGAAGCGATATCTTCCATCATCACCAGTTCTTCGGGGATCGTCTGCATATCGTTCATGGCTGGGTGAGTCCCTGTAAGTGGCTTGTTCTCAAGGCTGAAGAAAGACATGAAGAGGGATTGATTCTTGTCAGGAAAAGAATGACATGGCCGAATTCCTGGCTCACTCGAATCCGGTCGTCGTCTCCATGTCACCTTGTGAGGGGCCTGCACTTTGGCCTCTCCTTTCATGTTATAGCATACGCCCTCTGCACCATAATGGCAACCAGCCAGCTGAAGATTCTCCCCTCACAAGATGGAATCAGGATGAGAAAGACTCACCTGCCTTGATTGCAAAGGGAAAAGCCGTATCGCAGACTTCCAAAAGGTTCGTTACGATAGCTTCCGGGAGCGTGCCAAGCTTGAATTCTCGAAACAAACAGAGCCGTTTTCAGTCTCTGGAGTACTTGATGCCTTGTTTCATGGAGAGCGTGCAAAAAGCGGCCGTCCCCTTGATGTGGCCTGCAAAAGAGCGTAACATGGAGCCCTCGTTTCATCCTGGGAATGCAAACCTTGCAGCGCGGCCGGCACCCCAACTTGAAAAGCAGGCTCCCCCTGAATCTGAATGAAGAAGCCGAAGACGTTTAACCAGTTCCGGAGGTGCTGCAGGGTCATGCCTGTGTACAGCTTCAATCAGGTCAGATATTGAGGAGAGGCATTGTATGAGACGTGTAGATTCCCATTTGGCTTCTGAAACAGTCAGAAGAGACAAGCGGCTATTTTCCGCTCGCGCAACTCTCTGTATGGTTTCGATACTACTGCTTTGCCATTCTGCCTCTGCAAAGGAGGGTTTCGATCAGATCTTTTTTCCGAGTTCCTTGCAGGCACTTATAAGGTGCTGGGTAAGAAATATGAAAGCACCGAAACTTACACAGGATCCATCGTTATATCGAGGGAGGGGAACTCCCTCCTTATTCGCAGGGAGATTCACGGAAAGAAAACCGTTGGGAAAGGCGAGGTGGTGCCCTCCATGACGGACGCAATTCCTCTTCTCAAAATCACTTTTGAAGAGAATGGAGTCGCCTATCAGGGGACTTACGTCTGGAGTGCGGACTTGGACAACTATGCCAGAACTAGCGGGTATATTACACGACCTGGAGAGAATACGAAAAACCCTGGAATGGAATGCCTGTTCATCGATGATCCTGGTGACGGTTAGCACGTCGCGCGGTACTTTCTCAATAAGCAGGTCCGGATTCAAATCCAGACAGGGTTTGCACCTAAATGTCGGGTATGGAAACGCGACCTACAAGGCAATCATACCCGAAACTTATTGAGGGGCTACGTCGCACGGAAAACCAAAAATAAAGAAGGAGGAGGTTGTGATGTTCAAAGATGTGCTTGTGGTCTTGTTTTCCCTGGCATTCAGCACGTGTGCCTTTGCCGATGCCAGTATTCCAAAGGCCGACAAGAAGGGAAGCAAGGACAACCCGGTGCTCAAGCGATACGAGGGGTCCCTTATTGTTGCATATGAACTCAAGAGCTTCGATGAATTCACCTTACCCTTATCGCCAATTGAAGAGGTAAAGGGAAAACGAGACAGGCACAACAACCGCTTTTTTGAACCGAAACAGAAGAAGAGCCTCGAAGGGGCCAGAACCCGGCTGGTTTACCTCGTCCCCGAAAATCGATCCCCTCTTGAGGTTTTGCGCAACTATCAGGAGGAGATCTTGGGAAAAGGCGGGCAGATTCTCTACCAGTGCAAAGGGGCCGAATGTGGGGGAGACCCTGTTCGAAGCAGCTCAGGAGGTGGTGGCGAGATGAGCCTTTCCATGGTTCTCTTCCCGGAGGAGCGCATCAGTGATCCTCATTTTTCAAACGGGCACTGCGCCATGACGGAACGGATCGACGACCAGCGCTATTTGGCTGCCGAAATGCCGGGTGAGAATGCCCACGTGTCGGTGCTGACCTATGTCCTCAAAGACGATCGTTACTGCAAGGCATTCGATGGCCGTACCATAGCCGTAGTGGACATCCTTGAGACAAAACCTCGAGAACAGAAGATGGTGACGGTAAAGGCCGAAGAAATGGCGACGGCAATAGCTAAAACGGGAAGTGTTGCCTTGTACGGGATCTACTTTGATTTCAATAAGGCCGATGTCAAGCCCGAGTCCGACTCCACGCTTCAGGAAATAGCCAGGCTCATGAAGTCCGATCCTGCCCTGAAGCTTCTTGTGGTTGGACATACAGACAGTGTGGGTTCGTTTCCATCCAACATGGTCCTTTCCCAACGTCGGGCTGAAGCGGTCGTCACAGTGCTTGTAAATCGCCACGGAATAGAGAAGGATCGCCTGACACCCGTTGGGGTGTCATTCGCCTGTCCCGTCGCCTCCAACACCTCCGATGAGGGTCGTGCCAAAAACCGGCGGGTGGAGCTTGTGAAGAACTGAGGCGATGAGAGAAATGGAGGAAGGGGAGATGTCACGACGTTTGGATCCTTTCTTCCAGGTGGAAACGCCAGTGATTTTTGCCCATCGAGGCGGTGCGGGCGAGGTTCCCGAGAGCACTGAGGAGGCGTTTCGCCATGCTGCCCTGAGTGTCGGCGTCGATGTACTTGAACTGGACATACAGGTGACTGCGGATCAAGAGATCGTAGTATGGCATGGCCCTGGCCTGAAGAACGTCCACAATGGCAGGTGGTTTCTCAGGAACTGGAGGATTCACGAGGCCCATTACCACAGGGAGCTTGAGAGACGAGCGTGGGTGGTTCATCCAAACCATCCTCAGGCGATGGTCAAATCGTCTAGCAGAACCCTGATGACCCTTGAGGAATTCCTGTCTCTTGTGAACGGGATGGAGCAGGATCTCGTGAGGGAGGGACGTCCCAGAACACTGCATTTGAATATCGAGCTCAAGCCGGGGAACATCAGTCCCTGGAATAGTGGAGTGCAAGCGTGGTCGGGAGTCTGGGACCGTTTGTTCGAGCTGCTCCGCCGTGAGGCGGAAAGTCGGCGGATCATCCTGGCCAGTGCAAGGCACCGAATCTTGGAAGCATTGCGGAACGAAATGGGATGCGGGAATCATGGCTCATATGTGACCAACCTCTCTCCAAGTGAGCAGTTGAGCTTTCGCCATTTCATGTCCAGGAGTCTGTCCGCTCAAGCCTTTCGACTTGTGGGCCTTTTCTGCCTTAAGCCTGTGAGACCTCCTGCGGCGCCATACGCAATGGAGACATATTATCAGTTGAGTACTCCCGAACTGGTGCAAAGAGTCCGCGGGGAAGGTGGGGCTCTCTATGTGTTTCTCACGAAATTCAAGCCCTTTCCGTCAGTGGATGACAAAAGGGAAGGCAGACTTGCCGAAGTCATGAAGCGCTTCATCGACATGGGAATCGACGGCTTCATGACCGACTATCCGGAGAAGGTCATGAAGATCCTGCATGGCATGGGGCTGGCGGAACGGAGAACACCACAAAACTTGTAATGAAAACAAAGTCTTGACTAAGAAGCTCCCGAAAGAATGAATGCTTCGTGCCCCATTTTAGGGAGATGATTCCATGGCGAGGAAACCGAATCCGCTGCTGTTGGACTTCCTGGACAAAACGATTGATCTTCCGGAAGTCGATTGGGAAACTGTGCCTGCGGGTGTCAATCCGGAGGTCGTCTGGGAGGGTTATGACGAAGGTGTGGAGGGGTGGGTTCCCGTCTGGTTCCCCACTTTCGATACCGTGAGTGGGAAGTCATACGGTGAGTTTGAGAGGGCCTCTCTTTTCAATGAGGAACTGGAGAGAATCCTTATGGCGATGCATCGCTGGCCCCTCTGGGGGAGTACCCTTCATAAGAAGCATACTATGGCGTTTGTTCTGCTCCAGCTCTATTGTGAGCTGATGCAGCTCTGCCCACGCATTGAGTGTCTCAGATAGGAGCGAGGATGAACGAATCTGATTTTCAGGAGGGCCTCGTTGTCGTCCCTATTGAGGATTCACTGGACTTGCACACATACCGGCCGCAAGACATAAGAGACCTTCTGGAGGATTATCTGGAAGCCACTTATGAAAAGGGATTTGTGGAAGTCCGGATCATACATGGCAAAGGGTCGGGGATGCTTCGCAAAAGAGTGACGAAAATTCTTGCGAGGCATCCCCGCGTGATTTCATTCAGGCAGGCAGACACGGCTGCAGGCGGCAACTGGGGCGCCACCATCGTTCTCCTGAAGAAGCAACCGCTTGGAGTGCAGGCAGGAGAAAGGTCCATCCCATCCGTGAATCCACAGTGATCGTTCTTGGAAGAGACCTAACGGGAAACCGATGTGATCTCATAGCGCTTGATACTCGGGTCCGGTTTCACAGTCCCCATAACCGAGTACAGGTTCCCTCTTATCTCCATCTTGCGCAGTGTCTTCTGATCAACATCCAGGAGTTTGACTTCACAAGGCTTCCTGAGGAGGACGGCGCCCTCTCCGTCGTAAAGGGTCAATTGAAAGGTCTGGTTCCGCAGGTCGGAGCGACTGCTGAGCACGTTACGCAGAACCAGCATCACCCCGCTTGATTCCGTCTTGACGAGCTCGGCAAAATCCCCCTCTATTGAGTATCTGGGGCCATGGACCTGTTCCTCCGGTTGACTGGAAATCCTGTGACGGGCACCGGACAATCCGAGCAAATGATCCGCCTCCTCCGCACTCACTTTCTGATAGGGTGTTCCCGAAGGGGTCTTAGATGCAACAATTTCCTTGAGCATATTCTGCTGATCCAGAGTGGATCTGTCCACAGGGGAATCCAGCAGCACTTCGGGATCAAATTCCCTCGCTGCAAGAACCTCCTGCACAGAGCTCACCTGGGTCTTGGGGACCCCTGCAACGCCTCCGGGGATTTCAAACTTGATTTCGTCGGCTTCTTCCCAGTAGTAGGGGACTTCCACTGAGCTCCCGTCGTTCATGTTGATTCTCAAGGAGCCGCTCCATGCCGGGTGAACAGAGAGCAGCACAGAGAGCGATACCATTGCACAAGCCAAATAAAGCTTCCGACCTACTCTTTTGCGTTTCATCTGAACCATCCTTTTTTTAGCTTTACCGTTGTTTGATGATTTTAGTATAGAGGATTACCAATTGACAGTCTATAAATCCTTAGATCCTTTTGGGAGAGAACTCCATGCGCATTTTCATATCCGGTTCATTGGCTTATGATCGAATCATGGACTTTCCGGGGCATTTCGCAGATCATATTCTGCCTGAAAAGATACATGTTTTGAACGTATGCTTCAACATAAATGGGCTGGTTGAGAAATTCGGCGGTACTGCGGGAAACATCGCCTACACCCTAGCCTTGCTCGGTGAAAAACCTTACATTGTAGCTACCGCCGGGGACGATTTCGACAATTATGAAACGTGGCTGGCGCAAAACCATCTTCCTTCGCGGTGGATCAAACGTGTCCCCGGAGTTCTCACTGCGGGAGCATATATCACAACCGATCTGGATGACAACCAGATTACAGCTTTCAATCCGGGAGCAATGGCTCATGGGGCGGAGCTCCCTCCTCTCGATGGAAGCAAGAATGATGCCGTTGTTTTCATCGGTCCAGGCAACAAAACCGATATGTTGAGCTTCGCGAGCAGGGCTCGGGATGCGGGAGTGCCCTTCTTCTTCGATCCTGGTCAGAGCCTCAATATCTGGGAGGGCGATGAGCTCAGAGAAGCGGTTTCTGGAGCCCTCTGCTTCATTTCCAATGACTATGAGCTTTCCTTGTTCCTTCAGATGACCCAATGGACCCTTAAAAAGCTCCATGAGCATGTTGAGGTCGTGATTACCACGCGAGGTCCTGAGGGGAGTATCGTGGATTCCGGGAGGGAGCGGATCTTGGTGCCGGCAATCCCCGTGCCCAGGGTCGTGGATCCCACTGGAGCCGGTGATGCCTTTCGGGCAGGTCTCTTGATGGGTTGGAGAATGGGTATGACTTGGGACACTTCATGCCAGATGGGAGCAGTGACGGCTGCTTATGCCATTGAGCATTACGGCACCCAGGAACACTACCTGGCGTGGGAAGGGTTCTGCAGACGATACGAATTGCACTTCGGGCCCCTGGTCTG
>JAAYUJ010000188.1 GCA_012517775.1 Deltaproteobacteria bacterium | reverse complement strand
CTCGGATGGCTCCTACGGCATCCCTGAAGACACCATGTACGGGGTACCCGTCACGTGTACCCCCGGAAAGTATGAGCGGGTCAAGGGACTGGAGATCGATGCGTTCTCCCGGGAGAAAATGGATTTCACCCTCAAGGAACTGCAGGAAGAGCAGGAAGGCGTCAAGGCCATGCTTGGCTAGCCTCTCCAACATGTGTCTGGGCCTGGGTGGCGGAAGAGCGAGCCCTTCCGCAAGCTTCCGCCATTCCGATCCTCATCTTTAAACAGCATACAAAAAGAAAAGGCGGCCCACCAGCCGCCTTTCCGATTCTCTCCCTTCTGCCCTCCCCTTTCATTCTCCTTCATGGATTTTCTCGAACTTGATGATGGCTTCTTTCTTCAGACGATCGATTAATCTCTCCAGGACGGGCAGAACATTCTCACGGATGTCTCCTGCGACTGCAAGGAGCATGACGTCATCACCTACTTCCCGCTTCCCGGTGAACAAGTGAGTCTCTATGGCTGCGATTCCGGGCTCCCCTCGCATCTCAGAGACAATTGCTTCCCAGACAGTTCTGTCCACATCGATCTCCAGGTATTCCGCTGGAAGGCCTTTCCTGGTTGTGGCTCTCACCACTCCGTTATGACAAGCTATCATGCCCACCTTTCTCGGGTCGGCTTCCTTCTTGATCTTGTCCACGAGTTCCTGCAAATTCGGCATGATTCTCTCCTGCATAAAAGTAGACGCCGCATGCTCAAGGCAACTCATTCTTCGCGACTAAGCCCATTGCTCCGGATGCCCGTGCCTTGAAAATACTCCTCCGGGGATGTCTCTATCACGACAGGTGCTGAGAACATTCAGTACAGACTTGAGAAAGCAACGACTCCTGCCGCGTACCCAGCTTCACAAGTCCCTGGAGGGGCTCCAAATCAATTGTTGATTCTTGGGTCCCTTGCTGCTATAGATTTTATTTGAGATCTTTCACATGCTCCGAAACTCGTTGAATCAAGCTCTTGCGTTTGTTAATGTGGAACAGTTGAATCTCATTAACCCATCTCCATTGATCGAGCCAAGGGCCATCACTGCTCCATCGGAAACCGAAGGGGGCAACGGGCCAAGGCGTTTGCACTGTCCTGTTCGTGCTTTTTTTAACAGAGTCCCCTGGCAAAAGCCAGTGGATGCATCGAGTGGAAATCGCGTTGAGGAGGGTAAGCATGTTTGACGAAAAAGTGTTAGAGAAAATCAAAGGCGGCAAGGAAAAATGGGACCAGGGACCTGTGGCCAAGACACTCGCCAAGGCGCCTGAGCAGAAGCCGGTCTTCACAACCATTTCCGGAACACCGGTGGAGCGGCTTTACACCCCCCTGGACATCGCAGGCCTGGACTATGAGCGGGACCTCGGCTTTCCGGGCCAGTTCCCTTACACCCGTGGCGTGCAGCCCACCATGTACCGCGGACGTTACTGGACCATGCGCCAGTACGCGGGCTTTGGAAGCGCCAAGGACACCAACGCCAGATATCGCTATCTTTTGCAACAGGGACAGACCGGACTCAGCGTAGCCTTTCAGCTTCCCACCCAGGCAGGCTATGACAGTGATCATCCCCTCTCCATGGGTGAGGTGGGAAAGGTTGGTGTTGCCGTTGACTCCATTGAGGACATGAAGGTTCTCTTTGACGGTATTCCCCTTGACAAGGTCACCACCTCGATGACCATCAATGCTGCTGCGACGGTTCTCTTGGGAATGTATTTGGCACTGGCGGAGGAACAGGGTGTTCCCTGGGACAAGGTGGGTGGCACTGTCCAGAACGACGTTTTGAAGGAGATCATCTGCCGCGGTCAATATATTTATCCACCCAAGCCCACCATGAGGCTCACCGTCGACTTGATCGAGTTCTGTCAGAAGCATGTTCCCCGATGGAACACCATCAGCATCAGCGGCTATCACATCCGGGAATCCGGGTCTACGGCAGCTCAGGAGATGGCGTTCACCATCGCTGACGGCATCGCATACACCCAGGCATGTATCGAGCGCGGCATGGATGTGGATTCCTTCGCACCGCGCCTGAGTTTCTTCTTCAACGCGTTCACCAACGTTCTGGAAGAAGTTGCCAAGTTCCGCGCAGCCCGCAGGTACTGGGCGAAAATCATGAAGGAGCGCTTCAAAGCCAAAGATCCGCGCTCCATGATGCTCCGTTACCACGTGCAGACCGGAGGCGTCACGCTGACCGCTCAGCAGCCCCTCAACAACATCGTCCGCGTGGCCCTGCAGACTTACGCCACTGCCCTTGGCGGAGCCCAATCCCTCCACACCAATTCCTATGACGAAGCTCTCTGTCTGCCGACCCAGGAAGCCGTTACCGTTGCACTGCGGACGCAGCAGATCGTCGCGGAGGAGAGTGGTGCCACTGACAGTATCGATCCTCTGGCAGGCTGCTACTATGTGGAGCAGATGACAAACAAGATCGAACAGGAAATTGACGATTACATTAAGAAAATCGATGCAATGGGTGGAACGTTGGCAGCCATCGAGCAGGGTTATATCCAGAAGGAAATTCAGAACAGCGCCTACCGTTTCCAGAAGGAAATCGAATCGGGCGAGCGCGTATACGTCGGAATCAATAAGTACACCATGGAAGAGCCTCCTCCAACCAACCTTCTCAAGGTGGATATGTCGGTGGGAGACGTCGAGGCAGCCAAGCTCAAGAAGCTTCGTGCGGAAAGAGACCAAGCCAAGTGGAAGGCTGCACTCGACAAGCTTCGCCAGGTTTCACAGACCGATGAGAATGTCATGCCTGCGGTCATCGAAGCCGTTAAGGCGAAAGCAACCGTCGGAGAAATCTGCGATGTTTGGCGAGACATTTATGGTCAGTATCGTCCCAAAGAGTTTGTGTAAGACATCTGCCCACCAGTTGACAAACTGCTCAATCAGCGGAGGATAGTTTCATGGCTAAGAAGATTAAGATCATCGTTGCGAAACCCGGGCTGGATGGACATGACCGTGGCGCCAAGCTGCTGGCAAGGATTTTTGCTGAAGAGGGTATGGAAGTGGTCTATACCGGACTGCGTCAAACCCCGGAAATGATCGTCGCCGCAGCTGAACAGGAAGACGCCGATGTGGTTGGACTCAGCAGCCTTTCTGGAGTGCACAATTATTTCTTCCCTAAAGTTGTCGAACTGCTAAAGAGCAAGGGACTGAATGATGTTCTCGTTGTCGGCGGTGGAATCATTCCCATAGAAGACTATGATTTCCTGCAAAAATCTGGAGTCAAGGCCATCTTTGGACCTGGAACCCCCACCATGGACATTGTGAGCTTCATCAAGTCTAACGTCCGAGCACGATAACGTGATGACTGCTTGCAGGGGGTGGAGAATGGAACTGCTCCCTGTAAAGCAGTGAAGGCATCCATGGAAAGACCGGATGCGCCTTACTGCGAATCCCCGGCCATACGTACTCTGAGCATTTATGACGAGGTCGGGGATTCAGCAGATTCAACTTGCGAGATCGGATACTCCCATCTTGAACTGCTCCCGCGAATGCTGTCGGCGCGAGAACCCGTACTTCTGAGTGTAGTCGTTGAAAGGACAAGCGGTTTGATGAACAGGGATTACGCGAAACAGATACTGGAAGGCTCACAACAGGCAGTGGCTCGACTCATCAGTTGGCTGGAGGACGAAGACGAGCGTGCTTATCCTTTCATGGAAGAGTTGTATCCCCACACAGGGAAGGCCTACATCCTCGGCATAACCGGTTCGCCCGGCGCGGGAAAGAGCACTCTGACCGACAAGCTGATACGCAACATTCGAAAAAGCGGCCTTACCGTGGGGATTGTGGCTGTTGACCCGTCAAGCCCATTCACCGGGGGAGCGCTTCTGGGTGACCGTATCCGCATGAGTGAACACAGCACGGACCCTGATGTCTACATTCGCAGTATGGCTACTCGTGGCTTCCTGGGGGGAATGGCCAAAGCGACCTGTGATGTGGTGAAGGTTCTGGATGCTTTCGGCAAGGATGTCATCATCATAGAGACGGTGGGTGTGGGCCAGGATGAAGTTGACGTCGTCGGACTGGCGGACACCACATGCGTCGTCCTCGTTCCCGGCCTCGGAGACGTCATACAGAGCATGAAGGCCGGAATTATGGAGATTGCGGATCTTTACGTGGTCAACAAGGCCGACCGTGAAGGTGCCGATCAGCTGAATATGGAGGTCAGCGCCCGCATCGAGCAGGATACTCACATAAAGATGTCGGGATGGACTCCGACCGTACACAAGACCGTCGCTGTCGACAACGTCGGCATCAAGGAGCTGTGGGAGGCCATACTGAAGCACAAGGATTTTCTTGAAAGCAGTGGGAGGCTTGTCGAAAAACGCAGGAATCAGACTTATCAGGAAACACTACGGATGATTCACAATGAGATGTTCCGTCTCATCCGTGATCAACTTCAGGAAAATGGTCGTCTCGATCGTCTGGTGGAGGAGATTCTGGAGCGAAGACGCGATCCCTACAGTACGATGCGCGAGATACTGGACGAATGGCAGTTCTTTACCCCTAAGCAGAAGGAGGCGTCATGAAGGTTCTTAGAGTCGATCATATCGGCGTCGCTGTCAGCAACATCGAAGAAGCCAAGAAGCTCTATACGGATATTCTGGGCCTTCCCCACATGGGCAGTGAGACGGTGGCGGAACAAAAGGTGACTACAGCGTTCTTCCCGGTGGGCGACACGGAAATCGAGCTACTGGAGTCCACTGCTCCCGACGGACCTATCGCAAAGTTCATCGAAGGCAATAAGGGCCGTGGTGGTGTGCAGCACATCGCCTTCCGCGTGGAGAACATCGAAGAGGCCCTCGCTGAGTTGAAAGCCAAGGGCGTCGCTCTCATCGATCAGACACCCCGCATCGGCGCAGGAGGATGCAAGATTGCATTCCTCCACCCCAAAGCGACTTACGGAGTTCTGGTAGAACTCTCGGAAAGACAGGAATAGTGCCCCACGGTCAAGAATGGTTCGCCCCATTCGCCCTCATTCGAACCCCCATCGGGCAGGAGG
>JAAYUJ010000187.1 GCA_012517775.1 Deltaproteobacteria bacterium | reverse complement strand
CCCTCACGGCGGACGCAGAGGACCCCTTTGCCGTAGCGCCCTCCGAGGAAGAATCCGGCTTTGATGACGCCGGGAATGATGGCGATGCCGTAAGCATCTCTGAGAAGGGACGGAGGGATGCATGTCTCCGGAATGGACATGATGCTGTTCATCACATCAATGGCCGACTGGACGCGGTTGACTTCGGTAGTCCCCGCATGTGTCGGAAGACCGGTCACCAGAAGGAAAAATACCGGGGCAAGAGCCTTCAATGCCAATCTATTGTTCATGAATAACCTACTCCTTTCTCTGATCTCTGGCCTGTAGTTTCCGACCGCACTCGGGGCAAAACCTGGCATTCAGAGCCACTTCCGCCTGGCAACCGGGGCAGTGATTCACCTGCACCAGACGATGCCCGCAGGACTGGCAGAACTTCCCCGCACCGGTTGGTTCACCGCATTCCGTGCAGACCAACTGGCGTTCCTTTTTCACATCTTTCTGCTTTCCGCGACGGATGCCCTCCAGAGCTGCTTTCTCTCCCGCGGCATACACCATGCCCTCTCTTCGCGCCGCCTCAATTTCTGCTTCCACGTCAGGGGCACAATTCATGCACAACCCGCTTCCCATATTCCAGCACTTGTCACACACATACTGATAGCAACGGGCACAGCGATGGAAGTGACCCTTTGCCTGCTCCACAGCCTCCTTGAATGCACCATCCCTGGCCTTCCCCCACCCGGCTTCGGCGAGACCTTCCACGGTATCCCCAACGGAGCCGAGGACTCCGCCAAGTACCCCGGATATCTTTCCCAGCCATCCAGACGCCTGGCCACTGCGGTAGGGAACGAAATCCGTCCGCCACGTGTCGTGACAACGCTCACAGTAGAACTCGAATTGAAAGCCGGCGTTCACGCCTCTTTCCCTTGATAGATCCGTATAATTGTCAGCGAATTTCATCTCGCTCATCAAAAGCTCCTTCGTGTCGGGAAAACCGGCAACTTACATTGACCCCTGTCAGTTCGGGTGAAGATCCCTATCGGATCGAGGCGTGGTATTCCTGCAGGGACTTCACCCCATCTCCTCCCCTGCGGTGAGCCTCGATGCCGCGGGCAGCTGCAATGGCGGCGGAAGTCGTAGTAATATAAGGCACCTTGTATGTGATAGCCGCCTTCCGTATGTATGAATCATCATGTTTTCCCAGTTTTCCGCTGGGGGTGTTGATGACAAGCTGGATTTCCCCGTTCTTAATGGCATCCACGATATTGGGGCGCCCTTCATGCATCTTGTCGATGGGCTGGGCCTCGACCCCATTCTCATTGAGAAACTGGCAGGTACCCCTGGTTGCCCGGATCCCGAAGCCCAGTGACTCGAATCGTTTTGCCACCTGAAGTGCCGCCTGTTTTTCACTGTCCGAAACCGTAATGAGCACTGTACCCTCAAGTGGGAGATGCTGCTGGGCCGCCTCTTCCGCCTTGTAGAAAGCCCGCCCGAAAGAGCCGGACATCCCGAGCACCTCGCCGGTCGACCGCATTTCCGGACCGAGAACCGGGTCCACCTCTGGGAACATGTTGAAGGGGAAGACCGCCTCCTTCACTCCGAAGTGGGGGATATGCCTTGCCTCGATCCCCAGATCCCCAAGCTTCCTTCCGAGCATCAACTGAGTCGCGAGCCGCGCCATGGCAATGTTACAGACCTTTGAAACGAGGGGCACCGTTCTGGATGCCCGCGGGTTGGCTTCGAGGACGTAGACCGTATCGTTGTGGATGGCGTACTGCATGTTCATGAGTCCCACCACATTCAGTTCGACGGCGATCTTGCGGGTATATTCGTAGATGGTTTCCAGGTGCTTTGCCGGGATACTGATCGGGGGGATGACACAAGCCGAATCACCCGAGTGAATCCCTGCCAGTTCAATATGTTCCATGACAGCGGGAACGAAAGCGCTGGCTCCGTCCGCGATGGCGTCCGCTTCCGCCTCGATGGCGTTCTCCAGGAACTTGTCGATGAGTATAGGTCGGTCCGGCGTCACACCTACGGCGGCTGCCACATATTCCTTGAGCATGTCCGCATCATGGACGATCTCCATGCCTCGCCCGCCGAGCACATAGGATGGTCGCACCATCAGGGGATAGCCTATGCGGGAAGCTACCTCCATGGCCTCATCCAGACTGCTTGCCATGCCCGACTCCGGCATGGGAATATCAAGTTTCTTCATTATGGTGCGGAACCTGTCCCGGTCTTCCGCAAGATCAATGGCATCGGGGGATGTTCCAAGGATCCTGACCCCCGCATCCGCCAACTCTCTCGTGATGTTCAGGGGCGTCTGGCCTCCGAATTGCACGATGACTCCCTCCGGCTTTTCCTTCTCGTAAATGGCAAGCACATCCTCCACGGTGACCGGTTCGAAGTAGAGCTTGTCGGACGTATCATAGTCGGTGGAAACCGTTTCGGGGTTGCAGTTGACCATGATGGACTCAAACCCTTCGTCCCTCAATGCAAAAGCCGCGTGGACGCAACAGTAGTCGAACTCTATGCCCTGTCCGATGCGATTGGGTCCGCCGCCTATGACCATGACCTTTCTGCGATCGCTCGCGGGGACGGAATCAGGGGCGTTGTAGGTGGAGTAGTAATAGGCCGCGTTCTCCACACCGCTCACCGGAACCGCATCCCAGGCGTGGACTACTCCCAGGGCCTTTCTTCTCTCCCGGATTTCCTTTTCTGGGATTGCCAGGAGCTGTGCCAGATAGCGGTCTGCAAACCCTTCCCTCTTCGCCCGGGTCAGGAGCGCATCCGGCAGCATCCTCCCCCTGAAATGAAGAATCTCTTCCTCCAGTTCCACCAGTTCCTTCATCTGCTCGATGAACCACGGCTTGATGTGGGTTTTCTCATAGAGGGTCTCAATGCCGGCGCCTTTTCGCAGGGCTTCATACATGAGGAACTGACGCTCGCTGGTGGGAGTGGAAAGCATTTCCATGAGCTCATCCAGTGGTTTCTCATGAAAATCCCTGGCGAAGCCCAGGCCATAGCGGCCGATTTCCAAAGAGCGGATGGATTTGAGGAATGACTCCTTATAATTTTTGCCGATGCTCATGACTTCACCGACGGCGCGCATCTGGGTGCCCAGCCTGTCTTCCACTCCCTTGAACTTCTCGAAGGCCCATCTGGCGAACTTAACCACCACGTAGTCGCCCCACGGGGTGTATTTTTCCAGTGTCCCTTCCCGCCAGTAGGGAATCTCATCCAGGGTAAGCCCGCCTGCGAGCCTTGCGGAGATGAAGGCAATGGGAAATCCGGTAGCCTTGGATGCGAGGGCGGAGGAACGGGATGTTCTGGGATTGATCTCGATGACCACCACACGGCCTGTACGGGGATCGTGGGCAAACTGGATATTGGTCCCTCCTACCACTTGGATGGCTTCCACGATATCATAGGAATACTTCTGGAGCTTTTCCTGGAGCGACGGAGCGATGGTGAGCATGGGGGCGGTGCAGTAAGAATCTCCCGTGTGGATGCCCATGGCGTCGACGTTTTCGATGAAGCACACGGTAATCCGCTGGTTCTTGGCATCCCGGACCACTTCGAGTTCCAGTTCCTCCCACCCGAGAACCGACTCCTCCACGAGGATCTGTCCGATAAGGCTCGCCGAAAGGCCACGGGCCGCGACCGCCCGCAGTTCCTCGATGTTGTAAACAAGCCCTCCCCCAGTCCCGCCGAGGGTGTACGCAGGGCGAATAACGACCGGATAACCCAGCCGCGCGGCAATCGCCTCCGCTTCTTCGACGCTGAATGCCGAGTCGCTTCGAGGCATCTCGATACCGAGACGGTTCATGGTTTCCTTGAAGGCGATCCGGTCTTCTCCCCTCTTGATGGCATCCGCCGCGACACCGATGATCTTCACCCCGAACTCATCCAGAATGCCCCGCCGGGCCAGTTCGCTCGACAGGTTCAAGCCTGTTTGACCACCCAGGTTGGGGAGAATGCCGTCGGGGCGCTCCTTCTCGATGATTCTCTTCAGGCTTTCCACTGTCAGGGGTTCGATGTAAGTCACATCCGCCATTCCTGGATCCGTCATGATGGTCGCCGGATTGGAATTGACCAGAATGATCTTGTAGCCAAGCTGCCTCAAAGCCTTGCAGGCCTGGGTCCCTGAATAATCGAACTCGCAGGCCTGGCCGATGACGATGGGCCCTGAACCGATAATCATCACCTTGTTGATGTCTTCGCGTCTTGGCATGAAGAATGCCCCCTTTTCTGGTCAAAACAAGTCAGACTAATGGTCAATGGATTAGGGTGAGAGAAGGCGATCACAGGTCCGTCACGATGAATGACGGCCGTTCAGGAGGAGAGTATATAGACAGGCACATGGGGACGGTCAAGGAAGAAAGCGTGGTGCTGTTGAGTGCAGCTGAATCGAATATCGAAGCCTGCTGCGACCACAAAGCCGCACGCGGCCCATTCTCATCAGACGGAATGGCACAATGCAAAGCAGGTGAGAATCCTGCCCGACCTGCCAGCTTACGGAGCATCGGCACCCGCGTGACTTGACCGGGGGACACCCGCACCAAAAAAGAGGACCCGTTTTGTAACCTTTTTTCCCTCTTCCACGACTTGGGAAATGAAGGTCACAGAGTCGGTTTCGAAAAATACAGAAGGATGACTTCGAACGTAAACAACTCGGAAGGAGTAAGAAATGAAATTCAAGATTCTGTCCATAGTACTGGCCGTCACCCTATTTGTGTCTATTGCGGTGGCGAGCGTCCAGGCGAGGCCCTTTGGCAGTGGAAAAGGTCACGGTGGCGATGGGCGTCATGAGATGTCTTTCGCTCCTGTCCACTTCCTTTGCATGCTGAACCTGACAGATGACCAGGAGCGCGAGGTGGCAACGATTCTCAGCAAGTACAGGGGGAAGATCGAGGAAGTGGCCACGGCACGGGCGGAAGCCGGGAAGAACCTCATGGACGTCACCGGCGCGGATGACTTTTCGGAGACTGTCATAAGGCAGGCGGCACAGAAGCTCGCGGCCCAGGATGTGGAAGCTGCCGTTCTTCGAGCTCAGATCATGAATGAGGTGAAATCCGTCCTTAATGCTGAACAGAAAGAACGCCTGAACAGTTTTCGAGAGCGGCGCGATCATTGGATGAAATCACGCCCGGATAAGAGGCTTTCAGATCTCGACGATTGGATTGCGGCACACAGCAAGTAATCCCGTAGATGGAGCGGCGGAGTGCGCACCGAGGCATCCCGCCGCATTCAATGATCAAGAAGCATAATCGGTTCACCCCTCAGGATGAAGATGGAGAGTCGGCTTTCCCATCCCGATTTGTTCCGGTGGGAAGGGAATCCGGACTGTCAAATCGGTGCACCTTCACGACGAACGACATGAAATGCGCATCTTTCATCTGCATCCTGCATGGATCATGATAGATAGGACGGGATGGCCTCAAAAGGGCACGGACACAACCTTCTCTGCAGCAGGCGATATTCAGGAGGGCCGCAGAATGCCTTTCCTCCAGGGTGAAACCTCGGGGATAGTGGCAAGGGAGCGAAAGTCTTCCCACTGCTTCCCATACCCGCACACTCTGCAATTGCAAGTTACAAATCCGGATGGCTTCTTCATGGATCCTTTGAAAACAGAGCTGCAGGACGCTGAAATCATATCCAGAATCGTCCAGGGGGATACTGATTCGTTCGAGATGCTCCTGGACCGTTATCGTGGACTGGTATTTGGACTCGTTGGAAGGCATGTGCCGGTTGACCGGACTGAAGACGTGGCCCAGGAAGCATTCCTGGAAGTTTTCCGGTCTCTGGCATCTTTCTCGGGAAAGAGTCCTTTCAGCCACTGGATATCAAAGATAGCACTGCGATGCTGCATTGACTTCTGGCGCCGAAATCGCCGCGGGCTGGAAGTACCTGTCAGCAGTATTTCAGAGGATTCGGACCGATGGATGGATGCCCTGCTCGCTACGGATTCATTGGAAGTTTTTG
>JAAYUJ010000186.1 GCA_012517775.1 Deltaproteobacteria bacterium | reverse complement strand
CCATTCTGGGCCAGGAGAGTCGTGCGAATATTGCGTTCATCGAATCGTGGAGCGGTGTTGTTGTCTCCGACGGTTACGCTGTCCCCGGTGTTGCGGATGGTCTGTTCCAGTTCAAGCCGGACAAGCCCTCCCGCATTGATGTGAGGAGTGACATTCAGAATGACACCCGTCTCCTCATACGAAATAGAGCTGATTATGGCGTCTGTTGTTCCGGAAGCGCCGATGGCGGTTCCTGTGGGAACCGGCTCCCGGCCACCGACGGTGATCGATGCTTCCTGGTTGTCCGTGGCGAGGATGGTTGGTGTGGAGAGAATCTTCACTTTCGTCTTTTCGGAGAGCAACTGGATAAGGGTAGCGATGTCTCTGGCATTGGAGACCCAGGAGAGGGCCAGACCATTGGTGATTGTGCCGGCCAGCGCCTTGTCAGTGAGATCGGTGCTGAAGGCTTTTTGAAATGAGCCGGACGTCACACCCTTATAGATTTCAGCATCCTTGAAGAACCATTGAACTCCGTACTGGAGGTCTTTGTTCAAAGTGACCTCGGCAACCGTCACCTCGATGAGGACTGCTCTTGGCACAATATCCAGCGTCTCGATAGTTTTCTTGATTCTGGCCCAGTCCATGGCATTGGCTCTTGCGATGATGGCGTTGTTGACCTCATCGGCAATTATCATGGCTTCCCCTGTGAGACCAAGTGCCTGTGCACCCTCCAGACCCCCTGTGACACCCGCGGTGACTCTGCCTGCCGCCCCTCCTCTCCTTTGAAGCATGGATGCCCTTGAGCCGGAGGTTGCACCCGTCCCGGTTCCTCCACTCAAGGATTGCCCTGTGGTCGATGTGCCAAAGGAAGATCCCGTGGATGTGCCTCTAGAGCTGCGGGATGAAGATCCGAAGACACTGCTTCGCGATGAGGTACCGAAGGTTTCTCTTTCAAAGGGGCGTGCTCCCCATGAAGAGGATGGCTGACGCGCGGAAGACACGATCTGTTGATCCAGCCTTCCGCCTCCAGGGGCACTCAGGCCGAAGATCTGAGTCAGGATGTCCCCAATGTCCTTAGCCAGACCATTTTGAACGAAGTAGACATGGATGTTCTCCCCCGCTTCCTCGCTCTGTACATCGAGCGCTGTGAGCCATTGTCTTGCTGTCCTGAGCAATTCCGGAGTCTGGGCAAGAATGAGGACTCCTCCGAAACTCTGGAGCGGAATGTACGCCAGGTTATTCTTGATGGCGCTGTCTTTGATCAGACTCATTTTCCCCATGAGTGCTTCGAGGCTTTGAACGGCATCTTGCGGGGATATGGATGTGACCGGCACGATTTCCATGCTGACTTCCTGAAGCACATTGATGTCCATGGCTTTCAAGACTTCAACAATGGTCTGGGCGTTTTCCGCGTTTTCCACAAACACGACACTGTTTGTCAAATTGTCCGATTTGATCGTTCTGCCGGGTGACAGGAAGGGTTGTATAAGGTTTATGGCCTGCTTGGCATCCAAGTACCTGAGCCGATAAATGATCGCCACGGGTCGGGTACCCGTTTGGTCATCGCCAAGGGTTCGGACACCTGCAAGTGGGAGGTTGCTGCTTGTGCTTCGCTGCACGGGCTGAATGTAATAGATGCCCTTTCGTGGTACAACGGAGATGTTATTCGCCTCATACACCCTGGAAACGAGCTGAAACAGCTCTTCCTTGGTGTATTCCCCTTCAAGGTACAAACTGATGCGTCCCTGGAGAGCGGGGTCCAGGACGTAATTGATCTTCAGATAATCGCCGAAGATTTGATTGGTGACCTCCGAGATATCCGCCTTGTCAAAATTGAGAATGATCTTCTGTTTTTCCTGGTCTGAAATGGAGGGTCTTACCAACTCGCGAGGAAGGGTCGGCCCAATAAGGCCTGTGACCATTTTCCCCTTGACCTGAGGCAGTGGAAGAGGCTTCCCGTCCTTACTCCTGCTCTCCTCCTCTGACTTTGGGGCGAATTCGATGGTTCTGGTTATGGAATCCTGGGAGCCGGTCGCATCGCCTTGCGGAGATAACGGCACCTCCGGTCTTTCGCGGCCAAGAGGCGGCATTGGCGGAGGCTCGCCCCTTATGGGGATCCGTACCGGAACCGCTGCACAGGCAGATAGCGACACGGCGAGCCAAAACGCAAGGATAGCCCGTCGCATCTTCATTATATTAGCCCCTATTCTGAACACTCACTACTAACCCTCCTACCTCTTGTTTTATTTCCAAAAGAATGTCAAGAAATTTGTTTGTTATTCGATCAATCAGGAATGCAGAAGGAATGTCTTGTAGTAAAAGGTTGTCTGGTTCGTGACAGGGAGGAGTGTTCCAGTTCTATTTGATGCTTATGGGATTGGGTTATGACTTTTCAGTCTTTTCCAGAAGGGCTGCCAGTATGACGTTGACAACAAGATCCGGTCGCCCTTTTCTCTGGATTTTCTG
>JAAYUJ010000185.1 GCA_012517775.1 Deltaproteobacteria bacterium | reverse complement strand
GCCGACCTGGGAATCGAACTCCTCTTTCTGCCATCCTACTCGCAACAGCTCAATTTGATCGAGCGCTACTGGAGGTTTCTGCGCGACAAGTGCCTTTACTCCAAGTTCTACCCCGATTTTGCTCAATTCAAGAGGGCGATCCAGCGGTGTATCACCTTTGCCCCTTATGAGTATTGGCAACGAGCTGGAATCTTGGATGGCTTGGAATTTTCAGTCATTCCAAGTAGTCAAGATCTTAGCCGTTTAGAGTATAATCCTGCCTAAGCTGAGCGATTCTGGTGAATTGCACAAATAGCATCGAGATTTTACATCTATCAATTGCACGGTTGCCGGCATGGGTGGTCTGCACCAGTGCCTCATGTCCAACAGAAGGGGATTGGTCGAGTGCATCGTTTCCAGAGTTCATCGAAACCAAGGAAGTCCTGAGCGGTTGTCACCGCCTTGAGGATGACGCTTCCGGAGGTTCTCACAATTTTTGCGGCGAGGTCGATTACCTTGCGGCGCAGGGTCGTTGCGTACGATTCCAATGGGACAACACCGGCGCACACGCCCTCCTTGAAGCATTCATAGAGAAACCCAAATTGAGCGATTCCGCTGAGAACCCTTCGTCGTGCCCGCGAAGGAGGGCTCCCAACGCGTGGACGCGGCGGTTTGGGTTCCCGCTTTCGCGGGAATGACGATAGAACATTCATGCAATCGGAATCGCTCAATTAAGGTGATTTGAAGCGCCGGATGCTTCGGTTGCGCTCATCCGGCATCGGCAGGTCGATGGTCGACGCCTGCCCTCATCCATCCTACTTCCGGAAGGGAGACCAGCAATGTCGTTCCATTCAAAGCTCTTTCAGATTGTCTGCGCCGTTCCCGCGATTCTCATCATGCTCCTGGGTTTTCCGGCTGTGGAAGCGCGTGCGGCGGACGACCTGGAGACGCGAATCGATTCTCTTGCCGAGCCGCTCATTGAGCACGGATACACCGTTGGAATCGTTGTGGCCCTGATTGAAAACGGCAATACTCGGGTGTTCGGTTATGGAAAGCCTTCGGCGCAGTCGGATCGAAAGCCCGACGCCCAAACGATTTTTGAGATCGGATCGGTGACCAAGCTATTTACGGCCCTGGCGCTGGCGGACATGGTCCAGCGCGGGAAGGTGAGCCTGGAAGACCCGGTGGAGAAGTATCTGCCCGATAACATCAAGGTCCCTGCCCATGAAAACCGCAAGATCACTCTGGAGGACCTGGCTACTCATACTTCCGGCCTGCCAAGAATCCCGCCGAATTTCAACCCAAAAGACCCTGCAAACCCTTATGCGGACTATACGGCGGAAAAGCTGTACGATTTCCTGTCTTCTTACACACTTCCTCGATCTCCGGGCGGCGAGCATGAATACAGCAACCTGGGATCGGGACTTCTCGGGCATGCGCTCGCGCGCCGTGAGGGCATTGAATACGAGGCGCTCATCGTGGATGGAATCTGCCGGCCGCTCGGCATGAAAGACACGGGCATTCGGATCGGCCCTGATCGGCGGCCGCGTCTTGCCCGGGGGCACAATCTGGACTCAGAGCCCGTGCGGGCCTGGGACTTCGATGTACTGGCCGGTTGCGGGGCGCTTCGATCCACCGCAAACGATATGGCCGCGTTTGTGACCGCTGGCATGGGCACCGCGCAGTCTCCTCTGTCTTCCGCAATAGCCATGACGCAAATCCTCCGCGGCCCTTCCGCTGTACCGGGCTACCGGATCGGGCTGGGCTGGCATTGTGGCGCGGATGGAAAGATCTGCTGGCACAACGGCGGGACCTTCGGCTTCTACAGCTTTGTCGGGTTCAACAAGGAACGCGGAATCGGGATCGTCTGGTTGAGCAATTCCGCTCTGTGGCAAGTAAAGGAGGTCAACGCAGGGCTTTTGGACATCCTCTCCGGCAAGCCCGTCGAAAGGCTGAAGCTGAAGACGCCGGTGATCCTGGAGCCTGCGGTTCTGGACCGATACGTCGGAGAATATCGCCCCGCGCCCAATGTGGTCCTCAAGGTTTCGCGAGAAGGACATTGCTTGGTCCTCGAACCCCCCGGCGGCGAAAAGACCGTCTTCCACGCTGAATCGGATTCGCGCTTCTTTCTTAAGGAAACCACCGAAATCACGATGTCGTTTGAAAAGGACGAAAAGGGGAACGTGACAAGGCTCGTCGCGCACCGCAAAGATGGAGACAAGCCAGCGGACAGGGTCAAATAGAGACTCCGGGTGATATGAATTGAGCAATTACGACGATAACCTTTCGTCATGCCCGCCAAGGCGGGCGGCGAGCGGATGGACGCGGTTGCCTGGCTTCCCGCTTTCGCAAGAATGACGAGTGAACAATCACGCAGCCGGAATCGCTCGGATTGGGTTCAACCTTCAATCAACCTCTCTCGGACCGTAGAACAGTATTCTGCGCTCTCCTCATTGACGGGGAACAGCTTGATCTCCACGGGAGACGAAACCCCGAGGCCGAGTTCGACGGCCCTTGCGATCTGTTCCTGTTCGAATATCTTCCGGTTCATGACGGTTGGGTTCGAGCCGAGGGCCTTGAGAATGGCGACTCCCGTCGCAGAGATCGCCGTTCGATCCGTCCAGGCGAGGAAGACGTTCCCCTTGGCCCGTTTTCCGCGCATCGGGCCGCCGTCGACGAAAACGTCGATCCCGGGCATGCGTCCGCCGTATTGAAGTTGGGCTTTACGAGAACATCTTTTCCTTTGACCGGATTGATTCCCAGTCCCGCCAGAGATGATTTCACTCCGGCGACTCTGTCGTTACACTCTATGAGTGCAACACGGCTCATCGCGCGCTCCTGTCTCATTTCCCATTGCAACCCTGAGGCTCCTTATTGCGGCGAAAGACCTCTCCTATTTGAAATCCCAAAGAATTTCAGGTGACTCCCACATCCATTTCGGCAATCCGTCGCCCCGAATCCGCAGATTATGATTTCCGCCGGCGCTTTCAGGTTGACGGCGCATTCCGGTTCTTCCGACAGGTCGATCCCGACGACCTGCGCCTTCGGGCGCAGAGAACAGCAAAGGGAGCTCGACGATCTCGGCAAGAAGACTCTCAAGGGGAATCGCTTTTTGCTTCTTTGCAACTACAAGGATCTCGAACCCGACCGCAGAGCTCGCCTCCATGCATTGCTCCAGGTCAACGAGCCGCTCTTCATCATTCATTCCATGAAGGAGCAACTCAGAATCTTCTGGGACAAAGAGAATTGGAATGCTGCCAAGACATTTCTCAAAACATGGTGTCAGGATGCACTCCAGTCCGGAATCAAACAGCTCGTCAAAGTTGCCAAAACCCTCGCCGGATATCGGACCGGCCTGCTCAACTCCTTCAAACACCCCATCACCAGTGCCATGGTCGAGGGGGATCAACAACAAAATCAAGATATTCAGAAGGCAGGCTTACGGGTTCCACGACAAGGAGTATTTCTAGCTCAGATTATACCACCTCCATACTCAGAGGTACTCGTTAACCGGATGAACCTTCTTTCAAGGCTACGTTCGATGGGAGGAAGAGAGGCCGTGAGTCACGTCTCAAGACGTGGCACAGGCGCAGGCCAGTTCCAGCGCAGCAGGTCAAATGAGACCCGCGACTCGATAGAGTAGGCTCTTTGAAGAGGGCCCAGGATCGAACTCTGTTCGGAGGAGGAAGACGCCGCATCCGGAAAACGGAGAATGGCTCGACATGGCACGCATTGAGGCATACCAGCTTACATTCAGCACAAGATTGAAGAAGCCTGCGAGGAGGGCAACACCCCTTGCAGAATCGGAAATGAGATTGCCTTGTGGCGGGAAAAGATGTTGGAGGCGAAGATCCCGGCAGATACCCTCAAGAAGAGAGCACAACGAGGAAAGAATCGGGGACAAATGTCCTTAATGTGACTTCTCAATAAGTCCAGGTAACGATAGCTTTGTAGGTCGGGTTCCATACCCGACACATTGGCGCAAAAACGGTCGGGATTGGAATCCCGACCTGCTTATTGTGAAAGTACATGCCATCCTTCTGCAAACATCATTCATTGGCTTCTGACCCGTGGTCAACATTCTGAAAAGACTGCCTTAAAGCCAGACAGGGCATTCTAGTGATTGATTGATGGGCAACCTTTGAGCGGGCAGGGGTACCGCTTTGTCCAGGAAGTGGATTCCTGGGGGGCTTTGATGAATGGGGCAGGGTAGTGAGCTACATACAACGAACATACTTGGGGCTCGGTCAACCATGAAAATCCGGATATCATTGTTCTCCGGATTTGGAGGAATAAGGAAAAAGCCATGTTGTCTCGGACTGTTCTTAATGGTTGATCCAGCAAAAATCGGTGGTCGAGCGACTTGCAATGTTTCTACTGCATGGGTGATGTGGTGGATATGGTGATGACTGCGAATTTGTTAGACGATGAAGCTATATGGTTTGCCGAGGTGCGCGTCGGTTTGCATCCGTGCGCGTAATGTGCTCGTAAATCGTGCCAAAACAAAAAGGGCTCAACGGTCATCCCGCTGGACCCTTGATTTTACTGGTGCCGAAGCGGGGACTCGAACCCCGACAGGCGTACGCCCACTAGACCCTGAACCTAGCGCGTCTACCAGTTCCGCCACTTCGGCAGGCACAACAAAAGCATTGCATTCAGTGAGGACGTAACGTATTCTAATATACTTGCCGTGTCAAGGTATATTTGAAGGGATTGTGGAGGTTGTAAAGCTCAAGATGAGAGTCTTTGTGGGTGTCGAAGAGATTGCTCGATCCATAAGGAACCCGGTGCTCACCATTGGAAATTTTGACGGAGTCCATCGCGGT
>JAAYUJ010000184.1 GCA_012517775.1 Deltaproteobacteria bacterium | reverse complement strand
GAAGAACATGCCAGAGGCAAAGCCCACCCTATTTCCAGGTAAACAAACCGCATCCCCTCCATCAGGCGTGATGGCATAGATGGGTATTACCTGGACGGTCGCCTTACCCCGGCTGCCAGGTTGGAAAGACCGAATTTGCAGCATTGCCCGCTGAAAGACATGAACGGTGAGCCACAAGGAATACACCTGGACTTGCCCGCTGCCTCACCCCCTTCCGTCACCCCCAAGACCCTCGACTGAATGATAAACAGTTTCCCGCAGACAAGTTCAGTTGGCGGCCCGACCAGACTGGATGAGACCTCCAGGACGGTGCTCCTGGACCCTTTTTGAGCACTGTAAATTTTTGTAAAGAAAAATACAATAATTATCTACGCTTGAGTTCAGAATACTTTTTTTGCGAGGATTTTCCCAAGTTATGGGGAATCCAGTGACTGGTCTCCCATGGAGAAGATGAATAAACGTGGCAGATTGTGTTATTGTCCTTTCTATTGAAAATGCTCCAGTGGAAACTGCTGCTCTTAAGAGTCCCTTGGCTCTATTCCTCGTAGGTCGGGATTCCATTCCCGAAAACGGGATGTCGGGTAAGAAACCCGAACTGCCCCACCGTTCTTTTTTCTTTTCGGATGCCCAGTGGGGCATGAGGAAATGCGATGAGCAAATGCGAATCGCCGATGAAAGAAATCCCATCCCGCCGTTGAGGAACTCTTCCCCAACGAGGGTTCTGCTCCATGAACCGGCGATCCGCTTGACCAGACGCACCCAGTGAAGGTATGGTTTAATCCGAAGAGGAGAGACTTGATGAGCGAACATCGCGTGACCTTTCATCCTTACGGCAAGAGCGTCGATGCGGTCGACGGCGAGACTCTTATCCGTTTGGCCATGGATGCCGGAGTCCATATCAACGCTTCCTGCGGCGGCGCCGGGGTCTGCGGCAAGTGCCGGGTGGTGATCGAGGAAGGGATTGTCGAAGGCGGGATCACGGAGAAGCTTGACGCCGAGGATTTGGCCAGGGGGGTCCGACTCGCCTGCCAGTGCAGGGTTCGGAGCGATCTTGTCGTCCGGATTCCGGTAGAATCCGAAGTCGACGCCTCTTTTCTCAACAAGACGGCCGGTCCCCGCAAGACCGCACACATTCACCAGGTCTCCTTCGAAGAACTCAAAGAGCGCGGTCTCTTCATCCCGCCGGTTGAAAAACGTTACCTGGAGATACCCCCACCCAGCAGACTGGATCGCATGCCGGACGTCACCCGGATGATCAATTTCCTGAAGATGCGCTACAACGAGCATCGTCTCGTGGTGCGGCTTCCAGTGATCCGCAAGATCCCCGATATCCTGAGGGCAGCCGACTTCAAGGTGACCGTCACGCTGGCCCGTCCTGTCCAACCAGGCCGCAAGACGCACATCATCAACATCGAACCCGGGGACACAACGCAGCGAAACTTCGCCATCGGAGTGGATATCGGCACTACAACGGTTTACGGAGAGTTGATCGACCTCGTCTCCGGCGAGGTTCTGGCCCACCACGGGGAGTTCAACGGCCAGATCAGCTATGGAGAGGATGTGCTCAGCCGCATCGTGTACGCCGAAAAGCCTGGAGGTCTGGAGAAGCTTCACGAACTGGTGGTTGCAACGATCAACACGATCATCCGGGAAATCATCCAGGAGGCAAAGGTCACCCCCGACGAGATCTCGAGCATCACCGTCGCGGGGAACACCACCATGACCCAGTTGCTGCTCGAGATCACACCGCGCTATATCCGCTATGCGCCCTATGTTCCGGCTTCCACGCTCTATCCCCCCATCCCTGCCGTACGCCTCGGTCTGGAATTGAGCGATCACGTCACGGCCCTCGTCTATCCGGCCGTTTCCAGCTACGTAGGAGGAGACATCGTCGCCGGGGTCATGGGTGCCGGTCTCTATCGGACCCACGAGATTACTCTCTATCTCGACATCGGCACGAACGCGGAAATCGTAGTCGGGAACAAGGACTGGTTTGCCTGTGCCGCCTGCTCTGCAGGCCCAGCGTTCGAGGGCGGGGGCATCAAGTTCGGAATGCGCGCAGCCAAAGGAGCTATCGAAGACTTTTCCATCGACCCTTTCACCCTCGAGCCGATGCTCATGACCATCGGCAACGTCCGCCCAAGGGGCATTTGCGGTTCCGGACTCATCACCATCGTGGCATCTCTTCTGGAAGCAGGCGTTATCGATGGACGGGGAAAATTCGACTGCAGCCTGCATCACGAACGGCTGCGGGATGTCGACGGCGTCTGCGAATATGTCCTCGCCTGGGCGAACGAGACCCAGATCGGTCGGGACATCACCCTGACCGAAGACGACATCGACAACCTCATCCGGGCAAAGGGTGCTATCTTCAGCGGTTTCCAGACTCTGCTCGAAGAGGTGGGGCTGCGCATCGAGGATGTGCACAGGATCGTTCTTGCGGGAGGCTTCGGCAGCTACCTGGACCTGGAGAAGGCCATGACGATCGGGCTGCTCCCGGAGGTCGACCCGGAAAAAATTACTTACATCGGTAACGGTTCATTGATGGGATGCCGAATGAGCTCGCTAACCAACCGCATCCGCCGGGACGTGGTCGAAGTGACCCGAAAGATGACAAGCTTCGAGCTCTCAGAGACCCCTTCCTATATGACCCACTACATTGCTGCCCTTTTCCTTCCTCACACGGACGTCGACCACTTCCCGAAGCTCAAGGCCCGCATGGACGCTCGCCGGAGCATCTACGGAACCATGCCGTTCCGTGAGTCGACCGTGACGGAAGGCGGAGTCACGTCCTAGACCGCCCCTGGGCTGTTCCGGGGAACCTCGGAGAAGTCCCGGT
>JAAYUJ010000183.1 GCA_012517775.1 Deltaproteobacteria bacterium | reverse complement strand
GTTTATGGTCTCGAGGGTTTTCGAAAAAAAGGCATGGACATCTACGAGATCTTTGCGTCCATTGAGAGAGAAGGCCTGTTGTGATCCTCACTATGATGGCGGGTGGACTCAGGGCTCATCGAGGAATAACCTATACCAAGGGGAAAGGCGCTTAACATATTTTCCGCAGTCGTCCATGTTCCTGCAGGACACCCTGAATGATGAAAAGCTTTTAATCCCCCGCAGCTCCTCATGCCCCTTGGGGGCATCCTAAACAATGAAAAGTCCTTTTCAGGTCCGATTTCCATACCTGACACCCAGGAGAAAAAGCTGTCGGGATTGGAACCTCGATCTGCTCATTGAGAAAGCACTTCTTCCTACAGCAATTCCCGGAGAAGGGAGAAAAGTCAATTGAGCCAGTGTCAAAAGGATGAAAAGGTGACCTTCATGGTCAGGAGAGCGGCCAGACTGTCAGCTTGAGACGCTCCGTGAACCCCAATTTGGCTAAAAACCCTTGCCAGTAGCCGAAAAACGGCAAAACACCCCCGCTCCTCTCCGTTGGAGGCTGTGAAGCGGGGCACCGACTGGCGATATTGTCGTGACCTGGCGCTCCATCATGATGAATCCAGCCTGATGACGGGCTCTTGAAGCTCGAAGCCGTGGAGGATGGCGCGATAGAGCATCTCCATGGATTCGAGCTTGAAGCAGTGAAAAAGAGAGCGCATCTGTTCCTAGAGAGCTTTCTTGGATCCGGTTTTTTTGAGAACGGCCTGGAAAAGGGCGCAGCAGAGTTGCTGGGCTTGATCGACCAGGAAGGCGAGCAGCATGATCTTCACAAAGACCATGCTGAGGTATTGCTTTCCGAGGCCGTAGTTGTGCTCGAGGTGGTAGCCCTGGTTTTTCAGGGTGTTGAAGGTCTCATTTTCGATTTTCCATCTGGCGCGACCGGCCCTCATGATGCGATAGGCATTGGCCTTGGTGATGGCAATGTCGGTGACCCAGGTGAATCGGATCATGTCATCGCCCGTCACCTGCCAGTATTCGAGGAGGTTGATCCGGATGTCCTTGTGGGATGCATTGATGGGGAGTCCGTTGAACCAGTGAAGGTAGTGAAATCGATCGCGCTGATGCGGATCGTCAATTATTAGCTCATCGCCGTCGCCTCTTTGGCGAGCTTGATCGAACTCAGTGAAGAGATGAACATGGTCGCTCTCCTTGACGCAGAAAATGAAATGGCAGCCCAGGCTCTCAATAAAGCGGATGTAGGAGCCGTTGGGACTGATGGCGTCATGGGTGACGACGATCTCGAGATGGGGGCGCTCCGCTTGGAATTGCGTGAGAAACCGCCTGCCGGCGTTGAGCTCATAGTCGTTTGTGGTCGCTCCGTCCTCCTGGGAGACGATCTCCGGAATGAGGGGAATGACTTCCTTGCGCTCCGGATGAACGATGGCTGCACCGAACGCCTGGAGGTAATAGGCAGTCTTGCCCCCGGAGGTCTTCTTCTGGAGACATGATCGGAGAAGAGCATCTCCGATGAGAAGGTGCCGGTTCCGTCCATGGGCATGAGATAGCCATCTACCAGGTAGCGCATCTTCTCAAGAGCGTTGCCTCTCTGGAGGGCGTTGAATACAGTGTTGTGAGAGGGGCGCAGCTCGTCTGGCGGCACCGGGTCTAGTATGGTGCGCATCTGAGTGTCACACGGGATGGTGGTCAGCTTGTAGATGGTTTTGAGATTGGATGGTTGCTCCACCCGGCGCTTGTCGAATTGGAGTAAGGAAGGGTCCTTGAGAGAAAACATGGCAAAGGCGGCCATCAGGGCATCTTCCATGGGGACTTGAGCTTTCCCCCCTTTCGGCTTTCACCGACTTGTTCGAAGGAGTCTCGAACGGTTCGCATGAGCGCATCCGCACTCAGGTGCTTGCGCACCGTGATGCTGAGGGCTTTTTCCCGCTCGATCTTCTTCTGTCGGTGAAATTGTCTCGGGCTCATGGAGCCCTACCATACACGGCTCCATGCGGTTTGTCCAGCAATGACCGAAGGCCGTCGGAAAATTTTTCCTGCCAGCTGAGCGGATTGTCAACATTTCCGGTTCACGTTTACGAAAGGTCGGCACCCGCAGCCTTCAGACAAAACAGTTCAGAGGCACTCCGGGAATTGCTGTTCTTCCTAGTCCAAGACAGGCCAGGTGAAGACAAACAGTCGACTTCAATTTCCATGGCGGCAATCATCCAGGCCACTGACCACCGACCACCAACGCCCTGTTTCCGTATCACAACGCGATATCTTTATCCACCTATTATTGACGCATTGGTTTGTGTGTGGCGCAATGCAGTCTTCAGGGGAAGAGGTTCATCGATCATGAACCTCCTTTCGCCAGGAAGCGCGTCACAGCCTTCCTTATCTCGTCATCTTTACCAATCGTAGAGAATTTCCCAGTGGTCGTTGAAAGAGGGATCCTGGATGCTGTAGCGGTAGCCCATCGTCTTTCCAGTGCCGGGACCCTTGCTGCTGTCTTCACGCCAGTATCTCAGGTAGACGGCTGGAATTCGATCCATTGCATCGGGACCACCTGAAACGGGGTTTGAGATCCATACTTCCTTCTTCTCGATAACCTTCCAGACCGTCCCGAAACGCTTGCTCCTCACCCTTTCACCCACTCGGGGCAAACCCAGGTTCTCCCGGAGCTCCTTGAAGCGATACAGAGTCATG
>JAAYUJ010000182.1 GCA_012517775.1 Deltaproteobacteria bacterium | reverse complement strand
GAAGACCGGCAAGCCCATGAAATGACGTCGCTCATCAATGAAGCCTTCTGCCTTCTCACAGGGAGGGGAAGTGATGCACTTCTCCTGCGGAAGGATTCCCTCGTGGAATCGATTGCCGAGAGAGTGGTAACCGGACTTGATGGCGCTCTTTCCTATGAAGAGTGGATGAAGACACAGTTCTACAACATGGAAGAGAAATCCATCTGGGCTTACTGATCATTCCTTTTCCCATGGTTCTCCGATGAACCGCGTGATGATGTCTTGATTTCCGGCGCAGATCAAGCGAGTTGCTTTTCGAGGTTTTCCTGGTATATTTTTGCACTGGCGCTGTTCACAATGGCAGCGAATATTTTGCATGCCCCCGGATGCGCTTCAAGGGGGCTTCCTGCAGAGAATCACCGATCATTTGCAACTTCTCAATAAGTGCAGGTATAGAAAGTCTTGTAGGTCGGGTTTCCATACCCGACACCCCGGCGCAAAGGCTGTCGGGATGGGAATCCCGAATACTTATTGAGAAAGTGCGCTCGTCTTCCTGTTGATTGGCAATTCTTGATAGTTCTTGATAGATGCACAAATAATCGTCAAGCCAGTGAAAACCGGCGGCCAGGAGGTTTCTAAGCCGCCAAGAACACTGAATGCGGACTTTCACCGGAATGACAAAATAATGTCCTTCGGGACTTTTTTCGAGACCGCCAATTCTCCAGTCTTAGTTCCGATACATCCTATCTCGGGTTTCGTATGCTTTCGAACGTGCTGAAGGAGATCATCAGGGAAAAAATCGCTCATGGTGAGCATCCCCGTGAACACGCGGTGGATGTGATGCTGGAGATTCAAAAGCATCACGGACACATGAGTGACGAAGCCATGATAGAAGCTTCGAAGCTGCTGGGCATGACACCCCTCGAACTGGAGGAACTGGCCACCTTCTACGACCACATCTACCGGGAACCGGTCGGCAAATACGTGATCCGCATATGTGACGGTACTCTCTGCTGGATGCAGGATCACCTGTCAGTGGTCGAACATATTGCATCGAGACTGGGAATTCGAATGGGAGAGACGACGCCTGACGGTCTTTTTACGATGCTCCCTGTCTGCTGTCTCGGATATTGTGACCGGGCCCCTGCCATGATGATCAATCAGAGAATCTTCGGCCGGCTCACGCCGCAGAAGATCGATCGGATTCTCCAGAGGCTCAGGGATGAAGCGTCGCTTGCCGAAGCGGAATAACGGACGTGACGACGAAAGAGACTCCACAGGTTCTGTTTCGGAACCGCAAGCCCAATCGCATCGCCTCACTGGACGAATACAGAGAGAGCGGAGGCTATGAGGCCCTGGCCAATGTGGTCGGCAAGTGGTCTCCCGCAGATATCTGCCGTTGTGTCGATGAATCGGGACTCAGGGGGCGGGGAGGTGCCGGCTTCCCCGCATCGAAGAAATGGATGTCCGTGTCCGGGGATGCGGCCTATCCCCGCTACATCGCCGCCAATGCCGATGAAATGGAACCAGGGACATTCAAGGACCGCGTGCTGATTCACGTGGATCCCCACTCCGTCATCGAAGGGATGATCCTTGCCGGCTACACGATTTCTGCTTCGAAGGGCTACCTCTTCATTCGTCCCTCCTACGAGAGCAGTGCCGTGATCCTGGAGGGAGAGCTTGAAAACGCCCGGCAGGCCGGCTACCTGGGGG
>JAAYUJ010000181.1 GCA_012517775.1 Deltaproteobacteria bacterium | reverse complement strand
GTTCCTCTACTCCAGGTACTGGCCCTGTCTCTTTGATATTCAGAAGGCCCAGTTCGTTGAGTTGCTCGTTGGTCACCGGGGAAGGGGCCTGGGTGAGGGGACACGTGGCACTGCGGTTCTTGGGAAATGCCGTGACTTCGCGGATGGAGGCCGTATTCAGGATCATGGAAACGACGCGGTCCATTCCCAGCGCGATCCCCCCGTGCGGTGGCGCCCCATAATCCAGCGCTCGAACGAAGAACCCGAATTTCTCCTCGATTTCCTTTTCAGAAAGCCCGAGAGCCTGGAAGATCCGAAGCTGCACATTCTTTTTGTTTATGCGGATGCTCCCGCCGCCCAGTTCCTCTCCGTTGACCACAAGGTCATAGGCGCGGGAGCGCAAATCCAGGAGAACTTCGCGGTCAAAAGGATCGAAATCCTCACAGTTCGGAGCGGTAAAAGGATGATGATTGGAGGCAACACCGTCCTCCACGGCTTCAAAGAGAGGGAAATCCGTGACCCACAAAGGTTTGAAGATTCCGGGAGGGATCAACTGCAACCTGTTCGCCAGGTGAAGGCGGAGCTGTCCTAAAGACGACACTGCCAGATTGTGGGAAACGTCGGCGATCATGAGAATCACGTCACCGTCGTCAGCATTGGAACGCTTCAGGACTTCCCGTTTTTCTTCCTCGCTGAAGAACTGGACGATGTTCGAATCCAGTTCACCGTCCGATACCCGCATCCAGGTCATGCCCTTTGCGCCAAAAGAAGGCACAATTTCCTTGGCGTATTCGTTTTGGAGCACATTCTTGCTGAGCTTTTCCGATTGTCCTCTCACATTGATACCCTTGATGCACCCCCCCCGCTGGAGGATCTGTTTGAATATCCCATAGCGGGTGTTTTCAAAAATATCGCTAGCTTCAAAGAATTTCAGGCCGAAGCGGGTATCCGGCCGGTCCGTGCCATAGGTACTCATGGCCTCGCTGTGAGTTATGCGGGGGAAGGGGCGCTGCAGCGCAATCCCGCCCTCCCGGAACATCCTTGTTACCAGCTCCTCGGTGATGTCCAGAATGAATTCCTCATCGATGAAAGATGCCTCCATGTCGAGCTGCGTGAATTCCGGCTGCCGGTTCGGCCTCAAATCCTCGTCCCGGAAGCACCGGACCACCTGGAAGTATCGCTCGAACCCGGCCATCATGAGCAACTGCTTGAAGAGTTGAGGCGATTGGGGGAGTGCATAGAACTGTCGTGTGTGCAGGCGGCTCGGTACCAGATAGTCCCGGGCGCCTTCCGGCGTGCTTTTGGTGAGCATCGGCGTCTCGATCTCCACAAAGCCTCTCGCGTCAAGAAAATCCCGGGCACATTTGATGATGCGATAGCGTCTGGTGATGTGATCCTGCATGCTGGGCCGACGGAGGTCGAGGTAACGGTACTGAAGCCTCAAATCCTCAGAAACGGATTCGACATGCCCGGTCCCGCCACCGGCAATCATTGCCTTTTCGGAAATGGGAAAGGGCAAGGGGGCTGCATGACTCAAGACGGAGAGATCCAGGACCACCACTTCGATATTGCCGGTCTCTATATGCGGATTCTCAGTCCCTTCGGCGCGCTTGTGAACCACACCTCTAAGAGAAACACAGAATTCGCTGCGCAACGAAGCGGCAAGTTCGCAAATCCGCCGTGGAGTGGCCTCGGGAGTGAAGACCGCCTGCACAAAGCCCGTACGATCACGGAGGTGGATGAAGAGCACCTCCCCGTGATCTCTCAGCGCGTCCACCCAGCCGGAAAGGCGGACTTCATTGCCCACATCCACAAGGCTCAGAGTTCCACAAAAGGAACGACCATTTTCTACCATCTTCTTCTTATCCTCATCTCTCGACACGGGTTTTCCTGTCCCAATATGAGCGACGCCGCTTGGAGGGAGCCCCGCCAAATGGAATGCTCTTGCGGGACTCTCCATTGATTGTCTGCGGCGCATGTCAGATCAGCGATTATAAGTGCTGCTGAAAATACACGTCAATTATAAGTGAAGCTCAACAGGATGCAAAACCATGATTCGGGTGTGAGCCCCGACGCTCGGTCAGTTTGAGTGAGTAGCAAGTCCAGGGTACTCGTAGCGGAATGGAAGCGGGTGAGGGGGAAGGGAGGGGGACGCATCCGAATGATTGCTGCAAGAGATCCCTCACGGGACACCTGCGAGTGTCGTGACCTGTGAGAGGATACACGGCACCCGCTGCCGGCCCCTATGTCTCATGGAGAACTCTGAGAATCGGACCTTCTCACTGAACAGGTCGGGATTCCAATCCTGACACTTTTTGTGCCGGGGCCTCGGGCATGGAAACCCGACCTGAAAAGGAGCCGTGACCTGAACTCATTGGAAAGTTACGGCGAATCCTCACTCCAAAGATCTCATGAGGTCCACCGCCCCCTGAATGTTTCAATGGCTGGGAGCGGTTCTGCTCTGTTGATTCTTTTGCCTTGTGGGCTGCACAACCGGCGGGATGATGGTTATTCAGGCAGCTTCACAACCGTTCTCCCCTTGTGTTTTTTCGCGATCACAAGATCGATCCTCTCTCCGAGGTTTTCAAGGGAGGTTTCCGTGGTCAAGCGATCAAGGTGATCCAGTTTCCACCTCGTCCCAATGCTCTCCCAGGTCTTGAGGCGAAGGGACATGGGACAGTTCTGTGAATCGATTCCCATGAGAGTCACGCCCCGCAGAATGAATGGATAGACATTAAGAGGAAGATCATGCGAGGCCGCATTACCGCAGCAGGTCACCCCCCCGCCGTATTTGACCGATTTGATGGCCGTCGCCAGAATGATACCCCCGACGGTGTCCAAAGCACCAGCCCATGTGGCGTTCAGCAGCGGTTTTCCACTTTCGTCACTGGCCTCCTCAATGGAGATGACTTCCCTGGCCCCAAGTTCCAACAGATACGCCTTTTCGTCCACGACACCGTTCACCGCGGTCACGTCGAAACCTTCCTTGGCAAGAATGGACACAGCAATGCTCCCCACCCCGCCCGTTGCACCCGTTACGAGGACCTTCCCCTGATCCGGTTTGAGACCGTAATCCAGGAGGCGATAGACCGAGAGAGCCGCAGTAAAACCCGCAGTGCCGAAAACCATGCTCTCCCTGAGGGTCAACCCTTTAGGCAAAGGCACCACCCAGTCTGCGGGAACTCGGATGTATTGTCCAAACCCTCCGGAGGTGTTCATGCCGAGATCGTAACTGGTCACGATCACTTCATCCCCCGGCTTGAAACGGCCTACATTGCTCTCTTCCACAATGCCCGCTGCATCAATGCCCGGCGTATGGGGAAATTTCCTGGTGACCCCCCTGTTTCCCAGGGTGGACAAGACGTCCTTGAAATTGAGTGAAGAGTATCGCACCCGAACAAGGATGTCCCCCGGGGGAAGGTCATCGAGGCGCTTCTCCTTGATCTCACGAACGAACTTCTTGTCCTCGGTTTCCGTTACCACCATTGCTTTGAAAGTCTCTTTTGCCATTGTGAATACTCCTTTTCAGTGGTTTGTCCCATCGCGATCGAAAAGGGTTC
>JAAYUJ010000180.1 GCA_012517775.1 Deltaproteobacteria bacterium | reverse complement strand
CTCGATGCATTGGCGCAAAGGCTGTCGGGATCGGAATCCCGGCCTGCCTATTGAGAAAGTGCGCCGGGCTTGCCGCTGGTGGGAACCATCTTCTCATCGTGAGTTCACAGGGCGAGGCTGCCTCACAGTTCTCTCTTGTGAAATGCGTCGTGAGGGGATGGGTCCCGCCCCGGGGAGAATGACGGATGCCCTTGTTCCGGCAGATTCTTGGCTCTCAAGCTTCACGACTCCCCCATGCTCCTGGACGATCTTCTGAACGATAGCCAGTCCAAGGCCCGTCCCGCGTGCCCTCGTGGTGAAAAGGGGCTCCAGGGCCCTTCCCAATGTTTCCTCGTCCATGCCGACTCCATTGTCTTCCACCTGGACGATTACGCTGCCTTCCTCTGAGCGCGTCACGATTTTGATGCAAGGCTCGTACGGCGGGTCACTCTCCTCCACGGTTGCTTTGCGCATCTTTATGGCCTGATGCGCATTTTGAAGAAGATTCACCAGTACACGTCGTAATTTCTCCGGATCGAACGAGACAGGCGGAAGATCGGCAGAAAGATCTCGAATCGTCGTGACTTCCAGAATTGAGTCCATTTGCATCAGAACTTCCTCGATCCATGTATTGATGTCTCCCCGCATGATTTCCGCATGTCTTCCCCGGGTATACTCCAGAAGGTCCTCCACGATGGCATCACATCGAGTCACCTGTTCATCGATCCTGTTCAGGTGCTTCCGCGTCTTTTCGTCCGGATCCCGCACCCTTTTCTGTAGATAGTATGCTGAAGAGCGGATGACACCAAGGGGATTTCGAAGCTCGTGGCTCACCGTCGCTGTGAGTTGCCCGAGAACAGAAAGCCTTTCCCGTCTCAGCAATTCCTCCTGTGCGGCTTCCAGCTCGCGGGTCCTTTCCCGAACCAGGTCTTCAAGCTGATCTCGATGTCTGGCGAGCTCTTCCTGGGCCACCTTCAACTCGGTGATGTCCGTGCAGATCCCTATGAGGCACAGCGGTTCCTGCTTTTCATCTCTCAAAAGCTGCGCCTCGCCGTGAAACCAGAGCAAACGCCCATCCTGTGAGATCATGCGGTATTCCGATGCAAACGGCTTCCCTTCCCTGCAAGAAAGCTCCAGCCGCGAAAGAACACTCTCCCGATCATCCGGGTGTATGGTGGATTGCCACAGATTCGGGGTGGTGATGTATTCTTCCGGGGTGAATCCCATGAGCTTCTCGATCTGTGGACTGACGTACAGGATGCTTCGAGTCTCGTCGACCCCAACCATATAGACGATCGCATGGGGCATCTGCTCCACAAGCATGCGGAACCTGGTTTCCGACTCCCTGAGCGCTTCCTCCGCCTTCTTCAGCTCCGTTACATCGCGCATGAGGGAGAGAAGCACCTTCCTCTTTTCGAGGACGACGATCTCCGCCGACCACAGACCAATGATGAGCTCCCCCGATCTCTTTCTCAGGCGAATCGGCATATCTTTTGCTGACCCTTGTTCCAGCAACATCGGAACGAGCTGGTCCCTCGCGGAAGGATCATCCCAGATGCCCGCCTCTTTGGAAGTCTTCCCGATCATCTCGTCTCTCGTATACCCCGATGTGTGCAGCCAGCGGTCGTTGACATCCACGATAAGGCCCGTCTCAATCTCGGTAATCATCATGGGAGCCGGGTTGGCATGGAAAGCCTTGGAGAAGCGCTCTTCGCTCTGGCGCAGGGCCTCCTCAGCGGCCATGCGCTCGGAGATATCCCGGGCGGCTGCATAGATGAGGTTGCCTGAAGGACACGAGCGCCATTCGATCCAGCGGTAGCTTCCATCCTTGCAATGGTAGCGGTTTGCGAAGTTGAGGACTTCATGCTTTCCCCTCAGGCGCTGAAGCGCCTCCATTGTGGCACTCATATCGTCCGGATGCACCAGATCCAGGAAGCGGGACCCTTCCAGTTCCTCGACGGAATACCCCAGGGTGACCTGCCATTGGGGATTGAGCCGCCGGAAATAACCGTCCTTGTCCGCGATGCACAACAAATCGAGAGCAACAGTGAAGAACCGATCCACTTCTTCAGTTTTCGCCCGCAGTTCTTCTTCGGCACGCCTGCGCTCCGTGACGTCTTCAAAAGTCCTTATCCAAAAAAGGATCCTCCCTTTCTCATCTCTCACAGCCGCCCCCCTGGAGACTCCCCAAACGGGATCACCGTTCTTCTTTATATAGCGAATCTCGGCGGTATAGGATTCACGCTTGCCCTCTTCCATTTCTCTAAACATCTCATGGACGATTTCTCTGTCGCCGGGATGGACGACTTCCGTATAGTCCATCTCTGCCACATCCCCGGCGGTATATCCCAGCAGCCTTTGGAAGCAAGCGTTGACGGCCACGTATCGCCCATCCGGATCTACGATGCTGATGCTGAGCGGGGCGAGAGTGAAGAGACTCCTGAAGCGTTCCTCGCTCTCCCTCAGGGCGGCTTCCGTCTCTTTCCTCGCCGTGATGTCCTCCACGATCCCGTGAAAATGGGAAATGGTCCCATGGGCATCCCGTCGAATATAGGTCCTGTCATCAACCCATTTGATCCTTCCTTTCTTGGTCAAAATCCGGTACGGGGTATGAATGAACCGTTCCGTGTCCGGGTCGGAGCTGTACAGATCCAATTCAGCGGCCACTCTTTCGAGATCGTCGGGATGGATGATCCTGTCATACGAAATGGCTCCGCAAGTCCACTCTTCAACTGTGTACCCAAAAAGTTCTTCCACGTTTCGGGACGCAAACTCAACAGGCCAGCCCTTAGTGTTTCTCCAGCATATCGCTACGGCGGGGCTGCTGCTGATGATCTCGTAAGCCTCCTTCAGATCCCTTTCCCTTTCCTGGACCCTGGTCGCCATCTCACGGAATCTCTGGGCGATTCCCCGGAGCTCCACATGGCGGATCTTCTGCAAACCGCCGGTGTACTCTCCCTCGGCCACCTCGTCCATACCACGCTGCAACACTTCCAGAGGTCTTCTCAGGAAGGCCACCAAGAGGAAACCCGTCGATATGATGATCACCACG
>JAAYUJ010000179.1 GCA_012517775.1 Deltaproteobacteria bacterium | reverse complement strand
TGTGCTCTTTGAGCTCTCTCTGGAATCGCAGCTTAACGGGATGGGTCATGCACTCTATATCCGAACCCCATTCTCCTTCGGGCCAACTTCACGGCACTATTAAGGCAACCGGACCAGTCAGAAACCGAGGATGTCGCATCTGGGCCTTGTTTTGTTTCATCAATACAAAAGGAGCATAGAGGCGGATTCTTCTTTAAGCAGTCCCTGCTCTCGAACAGCATGACTCAATACCGGCTTCCCTTTCTAACCACATGGAACTGTATCCCCATGCTTTGGACCTCGGGACACAATTCATTGAGTCTCTGCACAACCGCCTCGTTCTCTGCTCTGATCATCTTCAAATCTCCCGATCGCATTTGGAAAATGAATCGTGCTTATCCGGCAAAAGAATGGAACCAGCTGCAGCTTGTCCATTTGGGCTGTTCTCTTGAGACTTCGAGTCTGAATGTTGAATCTCTCTAGTGTCCGTTGCCTCCTGTCAGTAATGGGTCGGCACAGTGCCCCCCTTCACGGTACTCAACCCAACCCCGGGGTGACACCTGACGCAGCGCTTCAAAAAGCGCTACTCCCACGGTAGTCGCCAGGTTCAGGCTCCTCACCCGGGTCCGGTCAATGGGGATACTCAAGACATGATCAGGGCTGCTTTGAATCAGATCCTCAGGCAAACCTCGAGTCTCCGGGCCGAAAATCAGGCAGTCTTCCTCGCGAAATGCATATTCATGGTAAGGTCTCGTGGCACGACTGGAAAAAAAAACCCATCTCATGCCACACAATACGGCACGCAAAGAGTGGATGTCGGAATGAACCATCAATGAAACGTGTCGCCAGTAGTCCAATCCGGCTCTTTTCAGATGGCGGTCCGTGATGTGGAACCCCAACGGCTCCACCAGGTGGAGGGGAGTATGGGTCGCAGCGCACGTGCGGGCAATGTTCCCGGTGTTTTGTGGGATTTCAGGCTCAATCAAAACCACCTGTATCATGACCTATCTCGTGGGGACCGGAAGAACCTGCTCCGGAGGCTATGAAGCCCGTGCCGCAGTCCCTGGACAAAGGCAGGCATCACACCTGCCCGGTGCGAACAACTCGAACGAAGTGATTGGCGTAATTCTCTTCGATGATGTAGGCATCCCCGTAATAAAAATCCACGTATATGGCTCGATGGTGGCCTGCGGGGGTTGCGGTCCAGCAGTTTCTCTGTTTCCCGAAGACAGAGTCGACAAAGAGCCCGCTGTGACGGTCTTCCTCACGCAGAATGAGGCTGCAAAGCTCGTCCCTGGAGGGATACCGCCAGTCATCATATCCTGCAAACCGGCACTGGTTCATGGTGTCCACATATGCAAAGCCGTCTTTCCAGACCATTCGCTCCTGTGACGCACTTCTCTGCCAGACCAAACCCGTCCGGCGATCCAAAACCACCTGGGTTCCTTTCAACTCGAAACGCTCCTCCATGGCACTCCTTTGCTCCGGTCTGTCGCATTCAAGGTAACGGAACCGCCTCCTGCACTCATTGGAAGACTGTATTTTTCACAATTTAAATTTATACCAGAAATTTCAGACCACGAACATCGAAAAAACCGGCTCGTCGGACATTCGCGTGAAAACACCGCGAACTTCGATCCTCCATGAACCAACCAGAAGCGTTCGCTCTGAGCAAGGTCTCGAAGGGTCAAGGTATCGAAGGAGGGTGAACGCTCGGTCGAAAAGTTCGTTTTTGGATACCCTGCTCAGGGCGAACGGAACGGATGATTAGATGCAAATCTGCGATGAGATGGAGAGCCCCCCGATCGCCGGACGATGGTCGGCCATTCCTTGCATGCGTCCCCGGTCGGTTTTCAATTGGATTGAGTCCAGGCCCGAAGCCGACCCCGGAGAGAAGATCAGGAAAGAATCCGGTCTCTCTGTTCACGAGAGTGATTAATTATCGCAATGTGATTATACTTGGAGTACGTAGCGAATCGTTTTATCTTAGGTTGCCTTTTGTGGGCCCAGTAAAGTCATCCATCG
>JAAYUJ010000178.1 GCA_012517775.1 Deltaproteobacteria bacterium | reverse complement strand
TGCACAGGGGCAGTACGGAGGAAATGATGGAGAAAGATTTTATCACGACGCTCAGAGAACACGGGCTGCAGGTGACATACCAGCGACTTGCGATCTATCAGGCACTCTTTCACACCAAGGAGCATCCCAGTGCTGAATCGATCTATCAACAGGTTCGGAAACGCTTTCCCATGATTTCCCTCGGGACGGTGTATAAGACACTGGAACGGTTCAGTGAAGCCGGTTTGATCCAGAAGGTGAGTCCCATGACGGAAGTGGCTCGCTATGACGCCGATGTGACTCCGCACTTGCATTTCGTATGTCTGCATTGCCAGATGATCAAGGATCTGGAGGATCCGGCATTTGACATGAACATCCCGATGCCGAACACAAACGGCTTTCAGATCGTCAGGCGGCAGGTGCTTTTTCAGGGATATTGCCCCAATTGTCGAAAGCGCCAATAGTCTTTCTTGAAGATGTTGACCACGAGGTTCACTATTCAATCCACAGAGCGCCCGTAATGAGCCCCAGTGCGACCCGTCGTGCATCGAACTCTTCGAGTTGGCTGAATTTCTTGAGGAGATAGATGTCAAGGAATGGGTGGACACATTCCGCAGCTTATCTTGCCGGCCTTTGAATGCATAGCCTTGTCCATGATCCCCCCCTCCTGCATCACTCTAATATGATTTGAATATTCTTCGATAATCCCTTGTTTCCGCTTGAACCGTTCAAGTTGATTGTGCTAAGGGTCTCCTGTGCTGCTCACCCTGACTCAATGTGAGAAATCGAAGAGGTCTCTGTCAGATAACTTCAATTTTTCAATTGGTTTTATGGTTAGAAGGAGGAATCTCCGTGAACATTGTTGTTCTTTTGAAGCAGACTCCGGACACAGAATCAGTCATCAGGATTGCCGGTGACGGGAAGTCAATCGTTACGGATGGCCTGAAGTGGATCATCAATCCATATGACGAATTCGCTCTTGAAGCTGCCTTGCGTCTGAAAGACAAGCTCAAGGGCAAGGTGAGTGTAGTGAGTTATGGCCCCCCGCGAGTAGTGGAAGCCCTGAGAACAGCCCTGGCCATGGGTGCTGATGATGCAGTTCTCATTGATGACCCTGTTCTCAAAACGGCTGATTATCTTCGGGTGACCAAAGCCTTGACTGCTGCCATCAAGGAGCTGAATCCCGATCTCATCTTCACCGGTTCACGTGCCATCGACTACGATCAGGGGCAACGTGGCGCAATCGTGGCCGAGAATCTGGATTGGCCGCATCTGGCTCTTGCCGTGGCCGTGGATTGTGATGGGTCCGTAGTGACCATTGAACGCCCCATTGAGGGTGGGAAGGTGATCCTCGAGTCGCCCCTTCCTGCCCTTGTGACATTTGGAGGTGCCCACGCCATCTGGAATCCCCGATATGCCTCGCTTCCAGGAATCATGAAAGCCAAGAAGAAACCCATCGCCATGAAGAAGGTGACTGACCTCGGCTTTGATCCGGCAAATTTCGAACCGGAAACCGCCAGGATAAGAATCACCTCCCTGGAGAAGCCTGCCGAGCGAAAGCAGGGTCGAATCATCAATGGTGATTTGGATGTGGTCGGGAAGGCGGCGGAACTGGTCCGAAGTCTCCATGAAGAAGCGAAAGTGATTTAGGGGAAGGAGCATCGAGATGGCAAAGTGTGTTTGCGTGATTGCAGAATTTCGTAATGGAAACTTCCGCCGTGTTTCGTTTGAAGTGGCGAGTGAAGGGAAGAGGGTTGCCGATGCCCTCGGCCTGGAGCTCTATGGGGTCGCTGTCGGCTCCGGGGTCGCATCCAAAGCAGCCGAGTTGGGTCGCTACGGCGTCCGGAAAGTCCTGGTGCGGGATGATCCGGCCCTTGAGAATTACCTGGCCGAGACCCATGTTCCGATTGTGGCGGAGATGGTCGGGAGACTCGATCCAGCTGTGATTCTTCTCCCGGCTTCTGTGGATGGAAAGGATCTGGGGTCCCGTCTTGGGGCGAAGCTTCGGGTGGCGCTGGTGCAGGACGTCGTTCAGATCGTCTGCGAAGATGGGCGAGTCAGGGCAAAGTGGCCCATATTTGCCGGCAAGTGTTTTGCCTGGAGTGAATGGCTCGGGGGGACGCTTCCGGTCATATCGTGTCGACCCAACGTGATGAGCTGCAGGGAACCGGATGACTCCTTCGCTGCAGAAGTGGAGAATGTCGACGTGCCCATTCCTCAAGCTCGTTCCCATGTCAAGGCGATTGACTATGATACGTCGGGCAAGGTGGAGCTCTCGGAGGCGGAGATCATCATATCGGGGGGACGTGGCATGAAGGAAGCCTCCAACTACTCCATGCTTGAAGAACTGGCACAACTGCTTGGGGCCGCTGTTGGTGCTTCGCGTGCCGCCGTGGATTCAGGCTGGCGGCCTCATTCAGATCAGGTGGGGCAAACCGGCAAGGTGGTGAACCCGGATCTGTATATCGCCGTGGGGATTTCCGGCGCAATTCAGCATCTCGCGGGTATGGGCTCCTCCAAGTATATTGTGGCCATCAACAGGGACCCGGATGCCCCCATATTCAGCAAAGCGGACTACGGCATCGTGGAAGACCTCTTCAAGTTCATTCCTGCATTCACGGAAGAGGTTCGCAAGCACAAGAGCACCTGCTCATAAAGGTTGTTTTCCGAAAACCCGGTCGATTGGCTCGGGAGTGGGCAGCGAGGGAAGGGAGACAGGCCGGCGCCACTCTAACGCCTTTTTCCTCCTCCCTCTAGTGCGATGAATTGTCTTTGATTTCGTCAGTTGGGGGGATTGATGAATCGCATCTGGTACAGCAGTTATGATCCACGTGTACCGCGGACCCTGGAGTATCCCGATCTGTGTCTGCCCCTCTCTTTGCAGCGGAATGCGAGGAAATTCCCGCATCACGTCGCCACCGAGTTTTTTGGATCTGCTATTTCATACAAGACTCTCTGGGAGAAAGTGCAACGGCTTGCCACGGGACTGTTTTCGCTTGGAGTCAGGAAGGGAACCCGAGTTGCCATCATGCTTCCCAATTGTCCCCAGACGGTTCTTGCTTACTACGCCACCCTTTGGCTGGGTGGGGTGGTCGTAATGACGAATCCGCTGTACGTCGAAAGGGAAATGGAGCATCAGTGGAGCGACTCGGAGGTGGAGTTCCTCATTGTTTTGGATCATCTGTTTCCCAAAGTGGAGAAGGTGCTTGCGAAGACGAAGATCCGCAAGATCATCGTTACCAGTCTGAAGGAATACCTGCCGATTCATCTGAAGTTCCTTTACCCCTTGAAAGCCAGGGTGAACAGGCTCTTCACCGCGGTTCCCTATGGGGAAGTGGTTTTCAATTTCTCCAGGCTGATCGATTCCCACCGACCCGACCCCCCTCCCTTTGAGGCAAGACCGGAAGACCTCGCGGCGTTGCAGTACACAGGTGGAACCACCGGGATTTCCAAAGGTGTTATGCTCACGCATCGGAACATCCTTGCCAACGTGCTGCAACTGCTGGCATGGGTTCCGGACCTGCGATTCGGCGAGGAGCGTTTCATGGGTATTCTGCCTTTTTTCCATGTGTTCGGAATGACCGTGACCATGAACCTTCCCATCCATGCTGCATGTACCATCATTCTTGTCCCGCGGTTTGAAGTGAACGACCTCCTGAAAACACTCCAGAAGAGCAAGCCGACCTTTTTTCCCGGGGTGCCCACCATATTCGTCGCCATCGTCCATCATCCCAGAGTGCAATCCTATAATTTATCATCCATCAAGTTCTGCATTACCGGTTCCTCCCCAATGCCGGTGGATGTTCTGCGACGGTTTGAAAAACTTACCGGCAGTATCATCGTGGAAGGATACGGCCTCACGGAGTCCAGTCCGGTCACCCATGCCAATCCCCTGGGAGGAGTGCGCAAAATCGGTTCCATCGGCGTTCCCCTTCCTGATACGGATGCAAAGGTTGTGGACCTTGACATGGGTGTGCGTGAAGTGGCGTCCGGGGAGCCTGGAGAACTGGTTGTCCGTGGTCCTCAGGTGATGGGGAGCTACTGGAGAATGCCGGAAGAGACGGTGGAGGCTTTGCGCGATGGGTGGCTGTTCACAGGAGATATTGTCACGAGGGATGAAGAAGGCTACTTTTTCGTCGTCGATCGTAAGAAGGACCTGATCATTTCAGGGGGATACAATATTTACCCGCGAGAGATCGACGAAGTCCTTTACGAGCATCCAAGCGTACTGGATGCGGTTGCCGTTGGCGTTCCGGATGCATATCGGGGGGAAATCGTCAAGGCGTTCATCGTTGTGAAACCCGGTAAGAAACTGACGGAAAAGGAAATCGTCGATTTCTGCAGAGAACGGCTTGCGGCGTATAAGGTGCCCCGGTCCATCGAATTTCGTGATTTTCTGCCCAAGAGCCTTGTTGGAAAGGTCTTTCGCAGAGAACTGCGCCTGGAGGCCATTCAGCAGTATGAGGCAGACCGAATGGAGGGCGAGGCTGGGGACTACCGGCGTAAAACGACTCATTAGCGGCTGAATCCATTTTTCCGCCATGCCTTTCAAGCCTGCCACACTCCAGATACCGAGAACGCTTCTGTTTGGAGCTGCTTCCGACTTCTTCTTTCTCCAGAACCGCTCTTACCCCCGCAAGGCCGCTCTCGACTGGGTTGGCAATCGGTATCAGCTGACCTCCGGGGAAAGAGAGCTGCTTCGCCGTGGAGTCTTCAG
>JAAYUJ010000177.1 GCA_012517775.1 Deltaproteobacteria bacterium | reverse complement strand
CGAAGACTTGAAAGCAGTCAAGGAGTTGATCGATGCTCAAAGCGAAGGATATCATGACAACTCGGATGATCACTCTTACACCTGATACCCATATTACCGATGCAGCCAGAATACTTCTTGAAAACCGGATCAACGGTGCGCCAGTAATCGATGGCGAAGGCAAACTGAGAGGAATTCTCTGCCAAAGTGACCTCATCGCACAACAGAAAAGACTGCCCGTCCCTTCGGTGTTCACTCTACTGGACAGTCTCATCCCGCTGACATCACAAAAGAGCATGGAAAGGGACATAAAGAAGATCGCAGCGACTACTGTATCTGAAGCCATGACAGAAGACATTGCAAGCGTCCACCCGGACACCAGTCTTGAGGAAATTGCGACCCTTATGGTGGAAAGGAAGTTTCACACACTTCCCGTCATAGACAGGGGGAGGCTTGTGGGAGTCATCGGAAAGGAAGACATCCTGCGCACTCTCTTACCCACATCAGAGAAAAACGAGTAACGAACTCCACCAGCCGGTGCGCTGTATATATCATCATTTGGCCGTCATGGAGGTGTCCCGTCGTGACTTCTCAATAAGCTCAGGTATAGACAACTTCGTAGGTCGGGGCTCCATACCCGACACCGTGGTGCAAAGGCTGTCGAGATTGGAATGCCGACCTACTTGTTGAGAAAGTATGTCCTGTCAAAACAACCTGCCGATGTCCTTGACGACGAGTACAGGTTTTCTCCGAAAGTCATCCCAGTCGATTTGGAATACTGCATCAAGGAGCTCCCCGTTCCGCCATTTTCTATCCTTGAACTGAATCGCTCCCTCCCAGCAGATGGCATCTCCGGTCTTCCCAAGAACCAGGCGCAGGTGGCTGCCGTCCTTTCCGAACGTCCCCAAAACGGACACGGTGACCTGCCTTGCAGCAAAAGTCGGGGTTGGATTTCCAATCCCAAAGGGCTCCAGCTGCGTCAGTGCTTCCGAGAGTCTCGGAGAGACCAGGCCAAGATCGAGCTCCACATCCACTGTGCCTTTCGGAAGAAAAATCTCTGGAGGATATTTCATGGCAATGTTCTCCAGTCGTCTGGCAAAGCGCTCGAGATTATCCAGGGATAAGGTCATGCCTGCTGCCATCCTATGTCCACCCCACTTGAGCAGAAGGTCGTCGCATTCCTTCAATGCCCCGTAGAGATCAAAACCGGGAACGCTTCTGGCTGAACCGCGAGCAATGCCATGCCTCTCATCGACAGTCAAGATGACTGCAGGACCATAGTGTATCTCTCTCACAACCCTTGAACCCACAATGCCCACAATACCTGCATGCCATCCCGGATCCGCCATGACAAGGGTTCTTCTCCGCGACAGCTCAGGGGTGTAACGCCCTCTGACTTGTCTGAGTATGGAATCCTCCTCGTATTGCCGTTTCGCGTTGTAATGGCTCAGCTCAGCGGCAAAGGCCTCGATTTCATCGGGGCTTTCCGAAACGAGAAACCTGAATGCCGTCAGCGCATCCGCCATACGCCCGGCGGCGTTGATGCGAGGGCCCAGATAATAGGCTATGTGACCGGCAGTGAGTGGCTTTTCGTGGAGACCCGCCGTCTTTGCAAGTTGCCTAAAAGTTGCTACGCTGCCCCGGTTCAGGGAGCACAGCCCATGTTTGACAAGAATTCGATTGCCATCGGTCAAGGGAGCCATGTCCGCCACTGTCCCCACGGCGGCGAGAGCCAGGTACTTCGCGCCCAGATTCGGTCTTGGGAACACACCCTTGAGGGATCTGCGCAACCCGGCCAAAAAGAGCAGTGTCAGACCTGCCGCGCAATAGTCCTTGAAGTTTGACGGACATTCAGGTTGCTTTGGATTAATGAGGATGTTCGAGGGAGCTGCAAATCCACCGTTCAGCTCATGGTGATCAATGATAATCGTGTCCATGCCCTGTTCCCGGGCTGCAGCGATGGAACCGCGCTCATTGGTTCCGCAATCCAATGCGACCAGGAGCCCGGCATCGGAGTGTTCCACAATGGCTCGCACAGGGATACCATATCCTTCGGAGCGCAGGGGTATGACAGAGACGAAGTTTTTGTATCCTATATCTCTAAGAAAAATAACGACTTGGGCAAGCGCGGTGATCCCGTCGCAGTCATAGTCCCCTATCAGCAAGAGTTTGCTGCCCTTGAAGATGTGCCGGGCCATGAGCTCCGCACCCTCTCCCATACCCCGCATGGCAAGAGATGACTCCAGATCCTT
>JAAYUJ010000176.1 GCA_012517775.1 Deltaproteobacteria bacterium | reverse complement strand
GTGCTCAGGTTCGTTTTTACGACCTTGGGATTGTCTTGCATCATTTTCCTCATACCCAATGATTGCCCGGCACTGAGCTCCATCAGTGAAATTCATGTCCTGGGTAAGGTCTCGGCGAGTCACAGACGGGTCACACTCTCCGATCTGATTGATTGCGGAACCATTCCGGAGGACTGGCGAAAGGCAATGGCAGAGGTGGACATCGGTGAAGCCCCGTCACTGGGTGATCGCAAGTACATCGATCCAAACAACCTGAGACCTTTCCTCTGTCAGTTCATTGACTCCCAAGGAACGGATTCTTCCGGGATTGCGATACACTTTCCGGAAAGCATCGTGGTGGAGCGCAAATCCAGAGAGCTTTCTCAGGAGGAAATCGAACGGATATTCCGCGGATTTCTCGACGAGAGCTCCCCATGGAACCGAGAAGAAATGGTCATCCAACGCATCACATACTCGGGTCCGTCTTCAATCCCCACAGGTGAGTTGTCACACGAAGTGGTTCCCTCTCCTCACGAAAAGTTTCTTGGGAACGTCACCGTGGCCATGAACCTGTTTGTGGACGGAGAGAAAGTGCGGACTCTCAAGGTAACGGGAAAGGTGGACATCTTCAGAAATGTTGTTCAGCTGAATCGCCCTCTTCAAAGGAATGAAACCATTGCCGAGGCCGATCTGGAGATTCAACGGATCAACGTTGGCGACTCCCCGGACCGCTTTTTGACTCAGCCGGAAGAGGTCATCAACAAACGACTGGTCCGCAACGTGGAACCTCACCAACCTATTGAGGCAAAGGATCTGGACAAGGCATTGGTTGTGAGAAGGGGCGACATGGTGACGATTGTCTACGATGATCCAGGCATGAAGCTCACCGCCAGGGGACAGGTGCGCGAGGATGGGTGCACGGGGGACAATATTCGCATCCACAATGTGTCAACAAACAAAAATGTGATCTGTCGGGTTCTGGATGCTCATACCGTTCAGGCAACCCACTGATCTCGTTATGGGAGGCATTATGCTGCTTCAATCGAAAACCACCAACTCGCTTCCGCCAACGCAAATGAGAGGCTATCGCTCATCCGTTGCATGGAACCTGCTCCTGGGGCTCATTGCAGTTACTTTTCTATCGGCCTGCATTCACACCAGGACCAATCCTCCTGCTGTTGCCACACCGGTCGCCCTGAAACCCAACCCTCTCTTCGCGACACCGATGCCCGCACCTGGCCCGAAGCCTTTTGCAGCAAATCCAACCGGTTCACTCTGGCCCCAGGGGAATGGTTCTCTTTTCAAGGACGTCAAAGCCACAAAGATCGGCGATCTTCTTACCATCACCGTCAGTGAAGAATCCAAGGCCAGCAAGTCGGCTAGCACCCAGACAAGTCGAGACAAGAGTCTCTCCGGGCAACTGGACTTCGCCGGAGTGTCAGGCGGCGGGGGAGCAAAGGTCGGTGATTTCAGCATGGGTCCTCTTGAAGGGAAATTCAAGAACGGCTTCAACGGAACCGGAGCCACATCCAAGGAGGATTCCATGACCGCCTACATGACTGCGACGGTTGTCGACATAGCCCCCAACGGGAATCTCCTCATAAGAGGATCCCGCTGGACGCAGGTCAATAATGAGATGCAGCAGATCGTCCTTGAAGGTGTGGTTCGCCCGGCTGATATCACGCGCCATAACACGGTGCTTTCCCAGAATGTGGCGGAAGCCAAGATTTCATTTATCGGAAAGGGCCCCGTGACGCAGCATCAAAGGCCGGGGTGGGCAGTACGGTTGTTCGATCTCATCTCTCCCTTCTGAAAACGATTCACACGCAGGAGAATGGAAAAACATGGGAATGATGCACAAGCGCCTGCATACCCTTCAGATTTGTCTTTCGGCCATTGCCCTGGTTCTCCTTACAGGTTCCTTGAGCCATGCGGCTCGAATCAAGGACATTGCCTATTTCCTCGGCAGTCGATCCAACAGCCTCATCGGATACGGACTGGTCGTTGGCCTGAACGGCACCGGAGACAAGGACAAGACCCAGTTTACCAACAGCACGCTTGCCAACCTTTTGGTCAACATGGGGATACACATTGACTCCACCAAGTTAAAGGTAAAAAACGTCGCAGCCGTCATGGTCACCGCCAAACTCCCACCATTTGCGCGCAGTGGAAGCAGAATCGATGTAGATGTCTCCTCCATCGGCGACGCCAAAAGCATTGAAGGGGGCACACTCCTCCTGACTCCCCTCCAGGCTCCCGACGGAAAGACCTATGCAGTGGCCCAGGGCCCCATTTCCACAGGCGGGTTCAGCGCATCGGGTGCAAGCGGAACCACAGTGCAGAAAAACCATCCGACGGTGGGTTTCATCAGTGGTGGAGCATCGGTCGAACAGGAAGTGTCCCTTTCATACGGAGATCTGGAGGCCATGGATCTGGTGCTGAGGAACCCCGATTTCACGACGGCAAGCAAAGTGGCATCCAGCATCAATCAGGCCCTCGGAGGCTCCCTCGCCCAGGCCATGGACGGTGGAAACATCAAGATCCAAGTCCCACCCTCATATCAGCAGCAGATTGTCGCCATGATGACCAAGGTGGAAAATATCGAACTGCAGCCGGATCTCATCGCCAAAGTTGTTATCAATGAGAGAACGGGAACGATAGTTATGGGAGACAATGTGAAGATTTCCCCGGTCGCCGTGGCCCATGGCGGGCTCACGGTCCAGATCAGCGAACAGCCCGCCGTGGTTCAGCCGGCTCCCCTCAGTAAACAGGGGCAGACAGTGGTCGTCCCTCAGACGGATGTGGAGGTCAAGGAGGCCAAAGGCTCCCTTTCCCTGGTGAGCGGAGTGACGATCCGCCAGGTCATCAAGGGACTCAACGCCATCGGAGCTACCCCCAGGGACCTGATCAACATCCTTCAGGCAATCAAGGCTTCGGGTGCATTACAGGCAGAACTGGAGATTATATAGCAGTCGCTGCATCGGAACTGTTGCACTGATTTCCTTCAGGAGGAGCACGCACACTGTCATGGTTCGGAGATCATTCGACCCCTTAAAGGCGCATTCCAACCGATGGGTCCTTACTTACGCCGATCTCTGCACGCTTCTCCTGACTTTCTTTGTCCTCCTGGTCAGTATGTCCACCATTGATACACGACGAGAACGAAAGGTCCTGGATTCCCTGGTCGGCTCCTTCGGACCAATGCCCGGTGGCCGATCCATTACGGGAAGACCCAGGGGAACCGAAGCCATGGAAAGAAAGCCACGGGCTATTTCTGGAAGAACGCTGGATCTGCAGATGTTGAGAGAGCTTAACGTGAAGAACCGCCTGGAGTCTGAAACAGTTCAGGCGGAAAAGGACAAGACGATTCTTCAGATCAGTGGGAAGATACTTTTCCAGCCCGGTTCAACCGACCTGAATCCCGGGATAATAACTTATCTTACCGATATTGCTGGTTATCTCAAAAAGAACCGCCAGGAAATCGAAATCAGGGGACACACTGATCTCTTTGAGGGAATAAAGGACTCAGACTGGACTGAAGAATCATGGAATGTATCTCTGAAACGAGCTCAGGCCGTCTACGGATTCTTTGAAATGCACGGCATTGATGTCAATCGCATGAGCTGTCACGGCTACAGTTATTATCGGCCTGTGGTCGACAGCCGGGAATACCCTCGTCTCAGTGAGAAGAACCAGAGAGTTGAGATTGTCCTTGGTCCCAATGATTCGCTGCCGGCAAGTCCGTCGAGGGATAACAGGAACTCGAGCCATATTATGAATTACAAGAACTTTTTCTTCCGCCTGTATCCCCCGGAAGATTCTGTTAGTGACTTGCATGAGTGGGAAAAACCGGATATCTATGACGCTTTCAAGGCCCAGGATCAGGAAAAATAGACTGCGCTCAATGGAAGAGGCGAATCCGGAAGGTCGCTGGATGATCACCTTCTCTGATTTGTGCACTCTCCTCCTGACATTTTTCGTTCTCATTCTATCCATGTCTTCCATGAATAAGCTAGCATTCAGGGCGTCGTTCCGGAACTTCGACAGCTCGATCGCCGACAGGTTTTTCAAGGAAAAGGAGAGATTCATTACGCCGAGGGACGCCGTCATTCAGGAGATCGTCAAAAAACTCGAAGGCGTTCTGGAACTCAATGCCATGGAGATGGATGAGGCCCTTGAAAAGAGCTCCTCCGATGAGGATTACAGTATTATTGTATCATCGGGAAAGGCATTCTGGATCTGGAAGGATAAAGCAAGTTCCAACTTTTCATTCATCCTCGGAGAGAAACTGCTCTTCGAGAGCGGCAGTGCGGATTTGAATGCAGCAGCCGGTCCCCTCCTGGAGATCTTGGGCAGATTCCTCACAAGGTCGGACTATAGAGCATACATAGACGGTCATACCGACAGCACTCCCCTGGCCAACAACCGTTTCGCATCGAATGAAGAACTTTCGCGGGCCAGGGCTCAGGCAGTACTGGAGTTTCTCATCGCCCGCTGCAACGTGAATCCACGTCGACTCGCCATAGGAGCCTATGGAAGCAGCCATCCAGTGGCAGACAACTCAACCCCGGCGGGCAGGGGAATGAATCGCCGGGTGGAAATTGTCTTCCAGCTCTCGTAGGGGCGGATCTGCATGCTCTTGCTCCAAGGCTTTTTGCTCAAACGTTTCAGCGGACCACGAGGATTGCAGTCCATTCGATTCTTTCACCTGAAAGACAGCTTGTTGAGGCCATATTGAAACTCACGGAAAGGAAGCAAGCCATGGTCGAATCAGCCAAATCATCGACAGAGGCGACAATCTGCCGCACAAGTGGAATCCAGGAGAAGCGGCTCAAGGAGAGCTGCCGGGATTTTGAAGCGGTCTTGATCGGGTTTCTCTTCAGGACCATGCGGGAAAGCATCATGAGGTCGGATGATCCCGACCAGGCCACTGAGCTGTATGAATCCATGGTGGATGAGGCTGTGGCGAAAGAAATGAGCCGGCAGGAGCAGATCGGCCTTTCACAGCTTCTCCATAGATCGCTGGCTCCTGGCATCAATGCATCAGGGGCCCGGAGGTGATTGTGCTCAAACACCGCACAGATGAGATCATCAATAGCTGGAGGCGTCATCCGGAAGCACATCGCTTCTCT
>JAAYUJ010000175.1 GCA_012517775.1 Deltaproteobacteria bacterium | reverse complement strand
TGGCCGAAAAATCTTTGGTTCTCTGCGGCAAATCGTCTCTTTTCGTGCTCTTCCATGCCGAATGCCTTGACGATACGATGGCCGGTAACCGTCTCGTGGATGATTACGGAGAGGTTTCCATAGCTCTGAAGACTGCGGGTAATGGTCTTGCGGAGGGTGCGGCCGAATCGGAACAGGGGGTAAAAGGCAACGGGGAGAACGAAGACGGCGATGATGGCCAATTGCCAGTCCCGGTAAAAGACAACGCAGAGAAGCCCTATGATGCTGAAGCAGTCTTTCAAAAGGCCGGTGACGGAATCGGATACCGTGGACTGCATCTGGTTGACGTCATTGATGATGTGGGACATGACGGAGCCGGTGGGTGTCCTGTCAAAGAAGGAAACCGACAAGTCCTGGATGTGACAGTAGATCTCTTCCCGGAGACTCGCCACAATACGCTGTCCCACGTAACTCATCAGGTATGTGTTCCCCCATGAACAGACACCCTTTACGATGAAGAGTACCAGGACGGCAAGAGAGAGGCTCTGGAGCATCTCCATCTTCTTGTTGACAAATATGTCATCCAGTACGGGCTTGACCAGGTAGGCCGATGCGGCGGTGCTGCCCGCCAGCCCGAGCATGCATACCACTGCCACGGCCAGCCTGCGCCAGTGGGGCACTACACGTCCGATCAGACGCCCGTAGATGCTCAGGAGGTGTTTGTTCATGGTTGTGTGTTTCTTCCCACCAGATCTCTCACGGCTTGGAGAACATCCGTTGCTTCAATGGCTTCCATGCACCGATGGTCCGTCGGGCAGGAGCGCTTGAGGCACGGAGCGCAGTCCACGGGTTTGCGGACCAGGCGCCATGAGTCCGTCAACGGCGAAGTCGTCGTATGGTCCGTCGGCCCGAACAACGCCACGATAGGCACTCCCAACGCCGCTGCGATGTGCATGGGGCCGGAGTCGTTGGTGATGAGCAGACGGCAGTTTGCAAGGAGAGCCATGAGCTGGCGCACCGAAGTCTTACCGGTCATGTTCAATATACGGCCGTTCGCAGCGTGTTCAATCTCTTCACCGATGCCTGTCTCACCAGCGCCGCCCACCAGGAGAATCCGGGCCCCCAGTTCCTCCACCAATCTGTCGGCCACCTGGGCAAATCGTGGAGGATACCATCTCTTGGCCGATCCATAGGTTGCTCCCGGGTTGAGTGCCACCCAGAACCCCTCCCCAAGGAGAGTCCGTGCCCAATCACACTCCGCTTTGGTGCATGCCAGAGAGAGGTTGCCGCTTCCACCCCGTATCCCAAGGCATTCCAACATGTGCAGGTAGTAAGCCGTATGATGCATCCTTCTCTCGGACCGCCCCACTGGTACAGCGTGTGTGAGGAGAAATCCCCTGCAGTCCGTTTTGTAGCCTGCTCGCAGCGGGACGCGTGCAAGCCGTGAAATGATGGCAGCTTCTACCGCATTTTGAAAAAGGATCGCGAGGTCGAACTCTTTCCGCGCAAGGCTGTGAGCAAAATGAACCAAGCCTGGTATTCCCCTGTGACTGCCTTTCTTATCAAAAACCAGGATCCGATCGCAACTGGGGTGGGGCGAAAAGAGCTCAGCCACAGCAGGGTTGGCTGCCACCGTGATTTCAGCTTCCGGGAACGTTGCCCTCACGGCACCCATGGCTGGTGTCGTCATGACGGCGTCACCAATCCAGTTTGTGGAGCGGATCAGGATCTTCCTAATTTTCACGCGGAGGGCAGTCAGCGTTTCCATTCCAATCAAGAAGAAGCGGGACTGCGGATTGCAATCCCGTCACAAGCTCAACGTCGGGAGACGATTTCCAGGGGAGATCCTCTTCCCAGCCCACTTCTTCCGGCAAAGGCATGCCCCGTAAGCTTCAACACAGAACAACTCGACCTTTCGGTGCTCTGGGCCAACGGCGCATCACCGGGGTGTCCGTTAAGCAGGCATTACTACAGATTCCCCCAACAGAGCGGGCAATGTGTCGGTCATTATTCCGGGTTTGACCAGGAATCCAGGAAAAGCATCCGGGTACCGGCCTTCACCGGAATGACAGAGTAAAATAAGGTTTCTCTCCGTTATCTTTGCACAAGCAACCAATTGCCATTTTCCACCTTCACGATCACCATGGAATCGGTGCCCAGTCCATTGTGATCCTCGGGAGTCAGATTGTAGATCCCGCTGATCCCCACGTAGCCCCTGGTCTTTTCAATGGCCTCCCGCAGAGCCTCGGGGGCGGTCCCTACCTGCCGCATGGCATTAGACAGGATATAGAGAGCATCCCAGGCGTATCCTGAATGGGTATTGATGGGGTATTGCTTGTCGTACTTGTACTCATCTCGATAAAGCCGAATGAAGTCAAGTATGACAGCCTTCTGAGGATCGTCGTCGGGTAGCTGATCGGCTACCATCAACTTGGTGGAAGGCATGATGCTTCCCTCGGCCGCCTGTCCCGCCAGCTCGATATACTTGGGATCGGGCTGCCCGTGGCACTGG
>JAAYUJ010000174.1 GCA_012517775.1 Deltaproteobacteria bacterium | reverse complement strand
TTCCTTGATGTTTCCGATATCAGGGACATTGTGGAGCTTGTGGCAGGCGTCGATGCATTCCTTGCAGCCTTCCTTGCCTTTTTCCCAGCACTTCTTGGCGTCCACCACCATCGCCCAACGCTTTCCCTTCAAGGCATCCGGATTATCCGCCACCCTGGGCAGGTCATCCTTGGCATGGGCCTTCACCAAAGGCAGCGCGGTCAACCCCAACGCACAGGCCCCGCCGATTTTCAGCAAATCTCTTCTGCTCTTCTCCATCACTTACTCTCCTTTGGCTCTGGCTCCTTGGGCTCAATGTGACACGTCCAACAATATGGAACAGCGCCCAGCTGCAATCCTGCATATACATGACATGCGTCACAAAACTGACTCTTGTTGGAGTGGCATTTCATGCATTCGTTCTGGAGGCTCATATTGTATTGCTTGCCATCTGCGGCGACATAGACCCTCCGGCCGTTCCGGACCACTTCCGTCCTCCAGTCGTTGAGGATCTGCATATGCCCCGTCCGCATCTCACCCTTGGCCAGAACGCACTGCTTTTGAGTCATCTGCTGGATGACCGGAGTGTCGAGCTTGGGCTCGGGTGGAGGAGCGGCTTTTCCCCTGTTGTAGAAGACCGGGAACAGGGCCACCGCCAGAAAGATAACCAACCCTATGATGATCGGTTTTCCATTATAGATCTTCATCGTCACCCTCCTCCGTCTCCTCGAAGCCCAGCAGAGGTTCGCTACGCAGGTCCGTCGTCCTTTCCGTTTCTCCTTCCATGATAAGGGCGTTAGCCACCAGTTCGTGAACACCGGTCACGTTCACCCCGGGAACCCAGTAATTCATGAGGGGAGGAAGAACGGCCCGGTCGATGGCACAGATACAGGCGAGCATGTTCACTCCGTGCTGCTCGTGCACATGCTTCACTGCATTCGCCCTTGGCAGTCCGCCCCGCATGCGCATCTCCATGTACTCGTCGGTATTCAGGCCCGCCCCGCCGCCACAGCAAAAGGTCTGCTCCCGAATCGTGTTGGGTGGCATCTCGAAGAAGTTGTTGCACACATTCCTGATCACGTAGCGGGGTTCCTCCAGCAGGCCCATTCCCCTGGACGGGTTGCAGGAATCGTGGAAGGTCACCCGAAACTTATCGTTGCGGCTTGGATCGAGCTTGAGCTTTCCGTGCCGGATGAGGTCCGCCGTGAACTCAATGATGTGGGTCATCTTGGTGGACCGGGCATTTTCGAATACGGTTCCCGTGATGGGGGACTTGGGAACTTCCAGAAAATCGGCAGGCCCGTTCATGGTATCCATGTACTGGTTGACGACCCGCCACATGTGCCCGCACTCACCCCCCAGGATCCATTTCACACCCAGGCGCTTGGCTTCAGCATACATCTTTGCATTCAGCCGCTTCATCATCTCATGGGAAGTGAAGAATCCGAAGTTGCCCCCTTCAGAAGCGTAGGTGCTCCATGTGTAATCCAGGCCGATTTCGTGGAAGAGCATCAGGTAGCCCATCAGGGTGTACGTACCGGGATCGGCGAATACGTCCCCGGACGGGGTGATGAACAAAATCTCGGCCCCCTTCCGGTTGAAGGTCGGCTCCACCCGCACGCCGTTGACCGCCTCGATCTCGTCCACGAAGAAATCGATCATGTCTTTGTAGGCATGGGGCTGGATGCCCAAGTGGTTCCCGGTCATGTAGCAATTGGCCACTGGAGCCGCG
>JAAYUJ010000173.1 GCA_012517775.1 Deltaproteobacteria bacterium | reverse complement strand
TCCTTGACGACCGGAACCCCGGAAATACGATACCGGGACATCAGTTCAAGTACGTCGGAGATCTTCTGGTCCGGTTCAACGGTCACGGGATCAACCACCATTCCGCTTTCGGATTTCTTGACCTTGTTGACCTCCTGGGCCTGCCTTTCGACCGGCATGTTCCTGTGAATGATCCCTATACCCCCTTCCCTGGCTATGCTGATGGCGGTTTCCGCTTCGGTGACCGTGTCCATGGCCGCGCTGGTCAGAGGGATGCGCATGGGGATCTCGCGTGTGAGCATGGTTTCCAGATTGGTTTCGTGAGGAAGGATTTGAGAGTAAGCTGGAAGAAGGGTGACGTCGTCGAACGTTAAGGCCAGGGGGATTGACTCACGTTGGTTGATCTCCATCGCTATTCTCCCTCATGGTGCAAAAGGATCATAATGGAACTCCCGGATACTTTCTCATGGAATCCCTTGTTAAAAGCGCAAATTGAACCTGTACTCGAGGCATGCCGATTGATCGATCATATGTGGGTTTCCGGCAATCGGCTTGCCCGCCTTTAACCTGTTTGAATCTCCCATGTCAAGGGTGTCAAGATACGGTCAGGCCATCCCAATTCCTTTTCAGCAAGATCGAGGAACAATCCTTCCAAGAGTCCCCCGTCAGCGACCGTGAATCGCTCCTCATCCAGGCTGGCCAATATTTCCTGCACAATGAGGGCTCCTCCGAGAATGATATCCTCCCGTCCCTTTTCCAGACCGGGCAGCTTCCTTCTTGATGCAACGGGCAGACGGCCGAGACGTTCAACGGTCTCATCCAGCCATTTCCGGGAAAGCACAAGGCCGTTGACGCGATAGGGCTCGTACTCTTCCATTTCGAGGAACATGGCAGCGAGTGTGGAAGCGGTCCCCGCCGTACCGACAAGGTGGAAAGGTGCGAGGGAAATCCCCTCTTCCATGAGAAGTGATTTCAGGGCTGACATGGCAGGCTTGAGGAGTTGACGAACGGCGATCCTCGCTTTCAGGATGGACTCTGTATCGGGTGGGTCTGCGGTCAGATGGTTCTGAGTTATCGTTGCAGCGCCCGTGAAAACGCTGATGTCCCAGAGGGGTTTGTTGCGCTCCACGTCCACCAGAAGAAACTCCGTGCTGCTGCCTCCCAGATCGAAGGATAGAATGAGCCCGCAGGGGGAATGCAAGACGCTGAGTGTGCCTTTTGCTGAGAGATAGGCTTCGGATGACTCGGAGAGAATGACCACGCTCAATCCTGTAACCTCTTCAATGGTCTTGAGGAAACGGGCGCTGTTTTCCGCGCGACGAACGACTCCTGTAGCTCCACAGGCAACGGACTGAATTCCGAGCGACGTGAGAATGTCCGAGTATTCCCTCAGGACGGAAATGCTGTCCTGAATTCCGGGTTCTTTCAGGGTGTGATCGGATTGAAAATTCCGGGCAAGTCGAGTGATACGCCTCTCCAGGGCCAGGGGAAAGATGCGCTCCCTTTCCTTGATTCTTGCAGCAAGCAGCCGAATGGTGTGTGAGCCGATATCAATGGAGGCCAGGGAGCAATCATCCGTTCGAGTTGTCAAATCCAAACCCCTTTGTCTTAAGACTCATTGATCACTGGACAGCAGTAAGTTCTCGGTAAGTCACTGATTCTACCCGTATTCATTTTTGGGAGACACCGGGCCAACTTAAGCCTGCTTTCCTGGGCATTTCCACCACTTACGTTAATGAGGAGCAGAGGGCCGAGAAGAACTTACTACTGTCCAGTTGATCACTGCTTTCAATAGACGCAGAGCAACTGAAGGATACCATCAAGAAATCGATGACGCACGGTCTCTCCTGCAATCATCCTGCAAAATAATACAATGCATCGAGGAATCCTACTCGCTTCTTGACACGGCGTCTTCCGGACAGGTATTTTCTCAAGTGAAGACTTGGCAATTCATGGAATTGTCAATGCCGAGAGCGACGCTGGAGGAGATTGAATCAGACTCGAATTAGAGCCGCCGATCACCGGCCTGAAAGGATTCCGTCTTTCCGGGAGCACTCTGCTAAAAACTCAAATGAGAGAGGCATGTCTATGATACTTGAGATCAACCCCAAGCATCCAGAACCGAGGAAAATACAGAAGGTGGTTGAAGTCCTCGCGGATGGCGGCATTATCGCCTACCCGACGGACACGTATTACGGGATTGGTTGTGATCTTCTCAACAAGACTTCCATCGAGAAAATCTATCAACTCAAGCGACGTTCCACCAATCAGCCGTTCAGCTTCATATGCAGCGATCTGAAGAACATCAGTGAATACGCTCAGGTGACAAACTATGCCTACAAGACGATGAAGCGGCTGCTCCCCGGCCCATACACTTTTGTTCTGGAAGGGTCGCGACTGGTTCCCAAAATCATGCTGACCAAACGGCACACAGTTGGAATCAGAGTGCCGGATCATGCGATTTGCCTTGCAATTGTTCACGAGTTTGGGCATCCGGTGATCAGCACCAGCGCCAGTGACCCTGAAAACGGCCAGATTCTCGCCACACCCCAGGAAATCAAGGAGAGACTGGGCCATGCCATTGATCTGATTGTTGACGGAGGGCCGACTGCCGGCAAGCCATCCAGTGTCATTTCCCTTATCGACGACAACCCCGAGGTCTTGCGGGAAGGCAGTGGCGACATCGGCCTCTTTCGTGGAGAATAGCCGGCCGCTCAGGCAGTTGTTTCATTCCCCCGAAACATGCTATTCGGGTGACAGATGCGGACCGATCGAACAAGCCCCCTTCAGTGGGGGTTTTTTCGTTCATTTCCTCACAGAAGGTCCCTCGAAGCCGGCAACTGGTAACGCAGGAAGAGAGAATCTCCGTCCAGGCAGCTCTTCACCTTTTCACTCACTTCGCTGCCGAAGAGCAAATCCAAAAGGGAAAACCTCTTCTTCCTGGCGAAGAGCAGCTCCGGATCCCCTTCGATTTTTCCAAGTTTGGCTGCGATGTTGACAGCATCTTCGAAGTTTCCGAGTTCGTCGATCAAGCCCAGTTTGAGCGCCGTTTGACCCATGATGATACGCCCATCCGCGATCTGTCTCACTTCTTCCTCTGGAAGACTTCGGCCCATCGCCACGTCCTGAACGAATTGCCGGTGTGCCTCCTCGATGGTCCCCTGCATCAAGTCCCGCTCTTCCAGGGTCATCTCCCGCCCCGGGTTTCCCACGTCCTTGAAACGGCCGCTTTTGATGATGTTCGAGTAGATACCGATCTTGTCCAAAAGCTCCTTGAGATTGGGGAAGAACATGATCACGCCGATACTTCCGGTAATGGTTCCCGGGTTGGCAATGATGCGATTTGTGGCGGCTGCGACGTAGTAGCCTCCTGAGGCAGCGATTCCACCAAGTGAGGCAACCACGGGCTTTGCTTCGGTGGTGCGCTTCACTTCTCGATAGAGCTCCTGGGATGGTCCGATACCACCGCCGGGTGAATCGATGCGCAGGAGAATCGCTTTGATCCTGGTGTCCTTTCGATACTCCTTCAGTGCCTTCAGATTTTCCTGGGCGTTTTCGATGGTCCCTCGAATCTCGATGACGCCGATCCGTCCCCTCTCTCCAAACAATCCGTCATCGGGAAAGAGAATCCAAAAAGCGATGCCGGTGGCCACCATGAGAAACAGGCAAGTCAGCCATATGGCAGTGTGTTTCATGATGAATGGTTTTCTCCCTTATCGTTGGAATAGAACCACGAATGAGGATAAGTGCCTTATCGATTCTCATCAAAGCGCAAAAGAAAAGCCCTGATGAATACCGCGGACTTCCCGAAATGCAAACACCCGGCTTCAAGCGGTAAAGCATGAGCCGGGTGCGGGATACAAGAGAAGGAGAGACTCGAGGGCCTAAGTCTTGTCGTTGGGCGTTGTAGAATTGGCCCGTGCTTCCAGTTCTTCTTTCAGAAGCTCACCCAGATTGGATGTGGCAGCTTTGGATGTGTTGAGATAGTCATCGTAATTGGCACGTTCTTCCTGCTCTTCCATCTTTTTGACGGAAAGACCGATCTTGCGGTCTTTGGGGGAAATATTGATGACCTTGGCAGTGATTCTGTCCCCCGCCTTGTACTGTCCCACCGGCGATTTGATCTTCTCCTTGCTGATTTCGGAAACGTGAATGAGCCCTTCGATTCCCTCTTCCAATTCCACAAAGAGACCGAAATCGGTCACGTTGGTGATGGGTCCCGTGATGAGGCTTCCAAGGGGATATCGGTCGGGGATGCTCTGCCATGGATCGGGCTCAAGTTGTTTGATACCAAGGGAAAAGCGCTCGTTTTCCTTGTCGATGTTCAGTACGATTGCCTGAACTTCCTGATTCTTCCGGAAGACCTCCGATGGGTGTTTGACTCGCTTGGTCCAGGAGATGTCGGAGATATGAACCAATCCGTCTATGCCTTCGTCGATACCGATAAAAACGCCGAAGTCCGTGATATTCTTTATCTTTCCGGCAATTGTCGTTCCGATGGGATACTTCTGAGCTATTACATCCCACGGGTTAGGCTCCAGTTGCTTCATTCCCAGTGAGATTCGCTTGCTCTCCGGGTTGATGCTCAATACAACGGCTTCAACCATATCCCCCACATTGAGGATCTTGGAAGGGTGTCGGATCTTCTTGGTCCAGGACATCTCCGAAACGTGAATGAGCCCTTCGACTCCTTCCTCGATCTCCACGAATGCCCCGTAGTCTGTAAGGCTCACGACCTTGCCGTTGACCTGGGTCCCGACCGGATACTTGTCCTGGGCATTAGTCCAGGGGTCGGCTACCAGCTGTTTAAGGCCAAGGGACACCCGTTCGTGCTCGCGGTCGAAGCTGAGGACAACCACCTTGATCTTGTCACCCACGTGAAACATCTCAGAAGGATGCCCCACACGCCCCCAACTCATGTCCGTGATATGGAGAAGGCCGTCAATGCCTCCCAAATCCACGAAGACCCCATAGTCTGTGATGTTCTTGACAACCCCTTCGACAATCTTGCCGTCTTCGAGGTTCGACAGGGTCTGGGATTTCATGTGCTCGCGCTCTTTTTCCAGCAGAGCACGGCGCGAAAGGACCACATTGCGGCGTTTTTTATTGTATTTAAGAACCTTAAAGGGGAATGACTGACCAAGGAGGGATTCAAGGTTTCTGACCGGGCGAAGGTCAACTTGAGAACCGGGAAGAAAAGCCTGGACGCCGATGTCTACAGCCAATCCTCCTTTTACCTTCGAGATGATCTTGCCTTCGATGACACCGTCCTCATTGTAAATGCGGCTGATATCATCCCATACCTTGATCTTGGCCGCTTTTTCCTTGGAAAGGTGGATCGTTCCGTCATCATCGTCGTGGTATTCGAGCAACACGTCGACATCGTCGCCGACAGCAGCTCTAATTGTCCCACCCTCATCCCTGAATTCACCGATTGGAATCTGTCCTTCCGATTTGTATCCGATATCGACCATGACATAATCGTCGGTGATCTGCACAATCCGACCCTGGATGACTTCGCCTTCCTGAATGTTCTGAAAGCTCTGCTCGTAGAGGTCCCGCATGGAGTCCATGTCTTCCATGTCACTCTCAAAACCGGCATCATCCATCATCAACGCTTCTGTTGCGGTATCCCGGGTCATTTCGTCTTTCTCATTCCTGCCATTGTCAACCATTGAACTCAATACCCCCTTGTCCTTATTTGGCATCTGCCACATTCTTAAAAATTTAGCTTAGCAAAAGCCGAATGCATTAGCAACGCGAATTTAAAGATTCATCGCAAAGCGTGTGACAGCAGAGGCATACAAAAGGCATCTTTGCAAAGACATCCATCATGGTCCCCGGCACAATTGACAGGCGAGAAAACACCAGGTCCCTGTTGATTTGACGTAACCTGCCCGGTCAGCGTATCATTAAAGATTCTTCCTCCTCAACTTTCGATTTTACCAGTGAGAGGAGACAATGCACCACCTCTGCTGTATCCAAAGAGGATGTATCAAGAATCAGTGCGCCTTCACCGGGGCGAAGAGGAGCGATGCCCCGGCCTTCATCCGCTTGATCGCGAGATCGAATCTGTTCCAAGAGCTCCGGGTACTCGACCGTAATGCCCTTCCGGCGGTAATCGGACTGCCTGCGTCTTGCCCGCGTGGAAAGGTCCGCGGTCAGGAAGACTTTGACCTCTGCAAAAGGGAAGACAACCGTCGTCATGTCCCGGCCCTCGGCGACGATGTTCCCGGTGGTTGCCAATCTGCGTTGCCACCCTGTGAGGTAATCCCTGACAGATGGTTGCTGTGAAACAAGGGAAGCGTAGCGGGTGATTGCGGGCATACGAAGCTCTTCGGTGATTTCTCTTTCCAGGTGTGTGATTGAAAGGGCCTTGTCCTTTATGGCAAATTTCAAAGGAAGTGTGGGAAGCGTCTCCTCCAGGAGGATATGGTTCTCGAAATCGATATTTGCTTCGAGCAGTGCCCATGCAACGGCCCTGTACATGGCACCTGTATCAAGGTAGATGAAGCCCAGCTTCTCGGCAACCAGCCGACACACAGTGCTTTTTCCCGCTCCCGCGGGGCCGTCCACTGCAATGACCATGATTTGTTCAGTCTGTGTGTGCGAGGTCGTCCAATGCAAGGGCCAATGCTCTGATAAACCGCTGGTTTTCCTCGGGCAACCCTGCGTTGACCCTGATGAAACCGGGCAGACCGTAAGCATTCATGGGACGTATGATCACACCCTGGCGAAGCATGTGCTCAAACACCTTTCTGCCGTCGGTGGGAACCTTTATGAGGAAGAAGTTCCCCTGGGAAGGCACGTATTCCAATCCAAGACGCTTCACCTCTTCATAAAGGTAATCCATTCCCTCCCAGATGGTCTGTTGAGTCTTGACCACGAATTCTTCGTCATCGAGCGCCGCAATGGCAGCCGCCTGGGACAGGCTTCCTGTGTTGAAGGGCTGATGGACGCGGTTGAGGTATCCGGCGACCGAGGGGGCCGTTACCCCATAGCCGATGCGCAGTCCCGCAAGGCCATAAGCTTTGGAGAAAGTGCGCAGGACCAGCACATAGGGTCCATCGTGATGGATGTAATCGAAACCGCGAGGAGTGTCCTCGTCCCGGGCGAATTCAATATAGGCCTCATCGAGCACTATCAGAATCTCGGGAGGAACCTCGGCCAGAAACGACTCGAATTCTCTCCGTGTGATCAGGCTCCCAGTGGGGTTGTTGGGGTTGGTCAGAAAAATGACTCTCGTTTTGATGGTCATTGCGGCAAGCATTCCCCGAAGATCGATGGTGAAATCCCGCAGAGGAATGGAGATGGGCTTGCCTCCCACCATTTGAGTGACGAGTCTGTATAGAAGAAAAGAGGGTTCCGGAACAATCACTTGGTCATCGGGTTGAACAAAGGCGCGAATTGCGAACTCAATCACCTCGTTGGAGCCATTGCCCAGGACGATGCCCTCGAAGGGAAGGGAGAATTTCCGACTGATCCTTTGTCTGAGGTAATATCCGCTGCCGTCGGGATAACGATGGAGACGGTTCACGGCCTGGTTCATGGCAGCGACGGCTTTTGGGGAGGGTCCCAGGGGATTCTCGTTGCTTGCCAGTTTTATGGATCCATGGATTCCGTATTCTCGCTCCAGTTCTTCTATGGGCTTTCCCGGCGGGTAGGGGATGATTCCGGCGATGTGATCGGCAACTGGTATTCTCATGGCATACTTGTTGGACCCCACAGAGTTATCCGCCAATAAACGACATGGTCACGGGAGAGTCCTCAAAGGAGGCGTCTGGCTCTTATAGTGAAAAGGAGTCGAAAAAGCAATGAGTTTGTCACGTGAATTCTCAATAAGTCTCAGCCACGTCTGCTCCGCAGGTCGGGTTCCCATAAGCGACATCTGGGTGCAAATCCTGCCAGGACTGAAATTCCGACCTGTTCATTGAGAAAGGACTTTGTCACTTTTCTCGGGCATGGATTCCATTTATCATTATAATTTTGGATTCGATGAGGACCGGTTTCATTTGTCTTGTATTAGCATCCCGCGTGTAATAGTATCAATATCAAATGACATGTGCGACTTTGTCAAATCGCAAGACTCATTCCGGTAAATCCGGCAATTGCCGGTCTGGATCACACAATTTTCCATGCTGTGTTAGATGTGTTAGACTATTTGCGAGGTAACCAATACGATGGTGAATGACGACGAGCCGAGGGATTTTGAGGAGACCATGTCGGCGGAAGACGAAGTTCAGCCGCCGGTTCTGCCTTCATCCGAGAGGTCTCACCCCGTTTCCTTCGATCCCTTCAGGATTTATCTGGATGAAATCAAACGGTATCCGCTTCTGAGCCGTGAAGAAGAAACTGAATTGGCCATTCGGTATCGCGAGAAAAACGATTTGGAAGCGGCATACAAGATCATTACGGCGAATCTGCGCCTGGTGGTGAAGATCGCCATGGACTTTCAACGCTACTGGATGCAGAACTTGATGGACCTCATTCAGGAAGGCAACGTCGGCCTCATGCAGGCGGTGCGAAAATTCGATCCTTACCGGGGGTACAAATTCTCCTATTATGCCTCTTTCTGGATCAAGGCCTATATCATCAAGTTCATCATGGACAACTGGAAGCTGGTCAAAATCGGAACAACCCAGGCACAGCGCAAGCTCTTCTTCAATCTGCGCAAGGAAAAGGAAAGACTTGAAGCCCAGGGGATCGAAGCTTCCCCGAAATTGCTCAGCCACCGTCTGGACGTGAAAGAGTCCGAAATCATCGAAATGGATCAGAGGCTGAACAGCTGGGAAATCTCTCTGGATAGCCCGCTCAGAGATGACTCGGAGGATACCCACAAGTCGTTTCTCCCTTCCAACGACCTGCCGGTGGACGATCAGATTGCCGACCAGGAAGCGAAGGCTATCCTGCATGATAAGCTCCTTCGCTTCCGGGACCAGTTGAAGGGGAAGGAAGCGGCCATCTTCGACAAGAGGTTGCTGACAGATGAGCCCATGACCCTTCAGGAAATAGGGGATCGTTTCGGAATCAGCCGTGAACGGGTCAGGCAGATAGAGAGCCGGCTCAAGAAGAAACTCAAGGCCTACCTGGAGGAGGAGATCGAAGACATCGATCTCCTCCAGGAAAGTATGATAGAGGTGTAGCGCGACGGCAACCGATGACTTCGGTTGCCGTCTCTTGGATATGTACCTCAAGGACATTCCATATCCGTCGGCTTCCTGCCGAACCGGTCTGTTTGCCCTGTTGCGGAACTTTCACCGTTCCGGAAGGGTTCTTCAGAGCCCTTTAATCTTTTGACATATTCATGTCCGTGGGCTATTTTCCCAAAGCTCAACCGATGGAGAAAAGCCATGAGTTTCAACATCGCTCAAACGAGCCGAATGTACCGTCTGCCACCGTATGTGTTCGCTCAGGTAAATGCCTTGAAGATGGAGCGCCGCCGAGCGGGGGAGGATATCATTGATCTCGGCATGGGAAATCCGGATCTTCCCACACCCAAGCATATCATTGACAAGCTTGTGGAGGCGGTTCAGAAAGGCCACAACCACCGCTATTCCGCTTCAAGAGGAATCACCAAGCTGCGCGAGGCAATCGCCAGATGGTATGATCGGCGTTACGGTGTGGACATTGACCCTGAGACAGAGGCGGTGGTGACCATCGGTGCGAAGGAAGGACTGAGCCATCTGGTTTTGGCCCTCATTTCACCTGGTCATGTGGTCTTTTCTCCTAATCCCACGTATCCCATTCATCCCTATTCGGCGATCATTGCCGGCGGGGACGTACGTTCCATACCCATCGGAACGGACCGAAATTTTCTGGAAGACCTGGAGCACGCAACCAAGCAGACATGGCCGCGCCCGAGACTTCTCATCATCTCATACCCCCACAATCCGACGACGGCCGTGGTGGAAGTGGATTTCTTCCACAGGATTGTCGAATTTGCCAGGGAGAACCATCTGATGGTGATCCATGACCTCGCCTATGCGGACCTTACCTTCGACGGCTACAAGGCGCCGAGCTTTCTTCAGGTGCCGGGTGCGAAGGATGTGGGCGTGGAGTTTTTCTCCCTTTCCAAGAGTTACAGCATGGCTGGTTGGCGGGTGGGCTTCTGCGTGGGGAATCAGGAGATGGTCGCCGCACTGACACGGATCAAGAGCTACCTTGACTACGGCGTGTTTCAGCCTATTCAAATCGCTTCCATTATCGCCCTCAACGAGGATCAGAATTGTGTGAATGAGATCGTATCCATCTATGAATCCCGCCGGGACGTGCTGGTGGAGGGATTGAACCGTGTTGGGTGGCAGATGGAGAAGCCCAAAGGAACCATGTTTGTATGGGCGCGAATTCCCGAGCAATTCCGGTCGATGGGATCTGTGGAATTCGCCAAGTATCTCATCGAGGAAGCGAAGGTGGCTGTATCACCGGGGCTGGGGTTTGGGGAGTACGGTGACGAATATGTGCGCTTCGCACTGGTTGAAAACGAGATGCGAACTCGTCAGGCCATTCGCGGTATCCGTCGTGCCATACAGAAGTAGTGTTTTTGAAATTGTGTAAGTGCGACCCCGCATGCTTTCCACCGGTAAATTCTGAAGACGGAAGATCAAAGCTAGTATGAGGTCTAGAGAAGAATGAGCGCGATTCATGTCGGTTTGATCGGTTGGGGTACGGTAGGATGTGGTGTCATCGAGGTTCTCCGAGAGAATGCCGAAGTGATCCAAAACCGCCTTGGAGTGCCTCTTCAGCTCAAACGCGTTGCCGACCTCGATTTGGAGCGTCCGCGCCCTGTGCAAGTTCCCCGGGAGCTTTTGACCGATCGTGTAGGTGACATCCTGGACGATCCCGAAATTGATATCGTCATCGAGCTGATCGGTGGGACCGGGATCGCAAAGGATATTATCATCCGAGCCCTGGAGAAAAAGAAATATGTTGTGACGGCCAACAAGGCCCTTCTGGCTCATGTTGGAAACGAGCTCTTCGAGGTTGCCCGGCGCAACGGTCTTGCAATTGGCTTCGAAGCATCGGTGGCCGGTGGTATCCCTTTCATCAAGGCTCTTCGCGAAGGACTTGCCGGCAACCGTGTGGAGACGATCTTTGGGATTCTCAATGGTACGGCAAATTACATCCTCACACGAATGACCGAGGGAGGCCTGTCCTTTGCCGATGCTCTCCGGGAAGCCCAGGAGAAGGGTTATGCCGAGGCAAATCCCGCTCTGGACATCGAAGGAACGGATACTGCTCACAAACTTGCCATAGCGAGTGCCATCAGTTTCGGCACCAGGATTCAATTCGATCAGGTGTATACCGAGGGCATTGCGAGAATCGATCGTCTCGACGTCCAATTTGGCGAGGAATTCGGCTATCAGCTCAAGCTTCTTGCCATTGCACGAAAGGCTGACAATAAGATTGAAATGCGGGTGCATCCTACCCTCATACCCCGGGACCACGTGCTGGCGAGTGTGAGGGAAGCGTATAATGCAGTATATATCCATGGAAATGCGGTGGGAAATATCATGCTTTATGGAATGGGCGCAGGGATGATGCCCACGGGAAGCGCCGTGGTGAGTGATCTCATTGATATCGCAAGAGATATTCGATGGGGTACTCCGGCGAGGATTCCTGCTCTGGCTTTCCTGCCGGAATATTTGCAGGATGCAGCCATTAGACCCATCACCGATATTACAACCTGTTATTACTTCCGATTTGCCGCTTTGGACCGACCTGGCGTGCTATCGAAGGTGGCCGGCATACTGGGAGAGAACAACATCAGTATCGCATCGGTCATCCAGAAGGGACGCCAGATGGAAGGTGCGGTGCCCATCGTCATGCTCACCCATGAAGCCCTTGAAAGCAATGTGCAGCGTGCTCTGTGGGAAATTGACAAGCTGGATGTCGTCATGGCTCCTACTCAGATCATTCGCATCGAGAACCAGGAAACCGGTATTCTGTACTGAGGTTTCCTTGCAATCATGGGAACCGGGTGCAAATGGAAGAAAAGAAATACATCCTTCTGGTAGGCGATGGAATGGGGGATTATCCCCTGGAGGAATTGGAGGGGAAGACCCCTCTGGAAGTCGCCCGAACTCCCAACATGGATTGGCTCATGTGCAACGGGCGGCCAGGAACGGTTCGCACGATTCCAGAAACCATGGAACCGGGCAGCGATGTGGCCAATATGAGTCTGCTCGGCTACGATCCCCTGAAGTACCATACGGGCAGAGCCCCCCTTGAAGCGGCGAGCATGGGAATCCACCTCGATGACGATGAAGTGGCATTTCGCTGCAATCTTGTCACGTTGGCAAGAGACAGGGATGGGGTGGTCAGAATGGAAGACTACTCGGCGGGTCATATCAGCACACAAGAATCCCACGAACTGGTCTCCGCTCTTCAGGAAGCCGTCAGTGAGGCTCCCTTGAAACTCCATCCCGGTGTCAGCTACCGTCATCTCCTTGTGTGGAAGGGTGGGAGAAGCGATCTCTCCACGACACCTCCCCACGACATCTCGGGAGAGCCCATTGCCAAGTACTTTGAAGTCTACAGGGAAGAACGGGTCCTGTTGAATTTCATTGAGCGCGCCTCCGAGATTCTTGCAGACCATCGAGTCAACAGGGGGCGAACAGCAGTTGGTAAACGCCCTGCCAATCACGTGTGGCTATGGGGTCAGGGGAAGGCCCCCTCCATGCCCAGCCTGGAAGAGCGGTTCGGCTTGAAGGGAGCTATGATTTCCGCAGTGGACCTTCTGAAAGGCCTGGGAGTCTATGCCGGTTTGAAGCCCGTTGACGTTCCGGGAGCCACAGGCTATCTGGATACGAATTATGAAGGAAAAGTCGACGCTGCCCTGGAGTCGCTGGAATCGGGTCAGTTTGTCTATGTGCATATCGAAGCCCCGGATGAGGCGAGCCACGAGGGGAGTATTCCAAAAAAGATCCAGGCAATTGAAGACTTCGATGCCAGAGTCGTTGGACCTGTCATCGAACGTGCCCGGAAATTCCAGCGGGTAGCGATTCTGGTTCTGGCGGATCACCTCACTCCCATCATCAAACGGACCCACGTCAAGGACCCGGTTCCCCTGATCTTCCTCGAGGACTTGCACGGTACGAATAGACCCTGCAGGCCGGGACTGACCTTCTCCGAGGATGCGGCCAGGAAGGCCGGTTGGGATCTGGATGACGGCGTGCAGTTGTTCCATCATTTCATGGGTTCTTTATCCTGAAAGGCATTCATTGTCTCTCCTGTTTCCACTCAATGGGCGATTCGGGTGTACTCTCGGCAAGCCCAGCTGAAAAGTGGTTCCATTCGTCCAGAGGGCAGTCCATGACGGTTCATGCCAGCTTAAGGGTCCTTTACGGGGATACGGATGCCATGGGACAGGCCTACCATGGCAATTATCTCAAGTGGTTTGAAATCGGCCGTGCGGAGTGGTTTCGCTCAAAGGGCATGAGCTACAGGGAATTGGAGGATCGCGGAGTGTTCCTTCCCGTCGTTGAAGCTCATTGCTCTTACATCAAGCCGGCCTTCTACGATGACGTCCTCACCGTCAGGAGTTCTTTCAGATTTGAGGGAAGAGCCCGATTGCGCTTTGATTATGAAATCGTGAAGAACGGGGACGTCCTGGCCAGTGGTTATACCGTTCATGCCTGTGTGACCAGGGACCGAAAGGTCCTCAAGCCGCCAGGTTACCTGCGGGCGATTCTCGATGGGGACAGTGCGTCCGCCGGGTTGGATGCAGAGCTGAATCAGGGATAAAGCGGACCATCATGATCATTTTCCCAGCAATTGATTTGAAAGACGGCCAATGCGTGCGCCTCATGCAGGGAGATCCGAACCGCTCGACCGTCTATGGGAACGATCCGGCTCTGGTAGCCCGGAGATGGGAGGATGAGGGTGCGGAATGGCTGCATGTGGTGGATCTGGATGGAGCATTTTCCAAGGAGCCGAGAAACCGGGATGTAATCGCGTCCATACTCCGGTCTGTCAGCATCCCCGTCCAGCTGGGAGGAGGGATTCGACGGCTGGATACCATCAGAGAATATGTGGAACTGGGAGTAAAGCGTGTCATCCTTGGAACTGCCGCCCTGCGTGAGCCTGAACTGGTGGAGGAGGCCTGCGGGCTTTTTCCCCAATGCATCGCCCTGGGCATCGATGCACGCCATGGTTTTGTAGCCATCGAAGGCTGGCAGGAGACGACAGGGATAGACGCCGTCTCCCTTGTGCGCCGTTTTTCCCATCTGGAATTGTCGGCCATTATCTACACGGACATTCACAGGGATGGGATGCAGTCCGGAGTCAATGTGGATGCAACCCGCCGGTTCCTGAAATCCAGCAGGTTCCCTGTCATCGCATCCGGTGGGGTTGCAGTCCTGAATGACATTCATGTCCTGCTGCCCCTCATTTCCGCAGGACTTGCCGGAGTCATTACAGGACGAGCTCTCTATGCCGGAACGCTCGATCTCAAGGAAGCATTGTCCGCTGTGAGGGCATACATCGAGGAACAGCAGAAAACAGCCAGCAAGAAATGAGGCAACCGATGGATTTGCTGCAACGAATTGAGCAGGCCCTTAAGGATGCGATGCGCAGCAGGGATGAGAACAAGCGCAACGCTGTGCGGCTTCTTCTCACGGCCATGAAAGTCAGAGAAAAGGAGATAAAGCGCTCTCTTAACGAGACCGAGATCCAGCAGATGATCTCCACCCTGATCAAACAAAGGCGCGATTCCGCGGAGCAGTATGAAAAAGGAGGCAGGAAAGATCTGGCTGAGAAGGAAGAAGAGGAAATCCTGGTGCTCCAGGCATTTCTCCCCGAGCCGCTTGGACGGGCTGAGTTGGAGAAGCTCGTTGGAGATGTGATTGCCGAGGTGGGTGCCCGTTCGCCGAAGGATATGGGGAGAGTCATGAAGCTGCTCATGCCATTGGTTGCCGGCAGGGTTGACGGGAAGGAAGTCAACGAGTTGGTACGGAAGAGGCTGCAATAGATGATGAGGAAAATGGGTGTCTTGACACCAGAGCGGGCGACTTCTCAATCCGTCCCGGTTACGACCGCTTCGCAGGTCGGGTTTCCATGATCGACATTTGAGTGCAAATGCTGTCGGGATCGGAATCCCGACCTGATTCATTGAGGAAATACCAGACTGATCGTTCCCCCTGAAGCTTTGAAAGAGATGACCGATTCCCCCGCGAAACTTTCCTGAAAGACTCCCTGTTGCAAGGTTAAGAATCATCATTCCCTTATCCTAGCCCTTTCTTTGAATATCGTTGAAACTTTAATTTCCCCCCCTTGATTTTGTTTTTGATTGTGGATAAAAATTGCAAGTTTACCAGTTCAGAAAAGGGGGGGAGTTTCTTGATCACTTCCGTAAGGAGTGCGCCGCATTCAGTGAATACCTCCGATCTCGCCACACTGGTCAAACAATCCGTTGATATTGTTGATGTAATTGGGCAGGTGGTTCCCCTGCGTCGATCCGGGAGCCGTCACGTCGGACTCTGCCCATTTCACCAGGAAAAGACCCCGTCCTTCCATGTTGATTCCACCAGTCAGCTGTATCACTGTTTCGGATGCGGAATTGGCGGGGATGTTCTCAGCTTCGTCATGAAGTATCAAAACCTCCCTTTTATTGATGCCGTAAGACATCTTGCCGACCGTTACCATATTGCCCTCCCTGATGAAACACATGTGAACCGCGGTTATCATGCGGGGACTTCAGAGGCGGCTCGGAATGAAAAGGAAGAGCTCTACGCCGTACTCCAGATGAGCGGGGATTATTACTACAGTCAGCTCCATCACCATGAAACCGGGCAGATTTCGAGGGAGTATCTCGCGAGACGCGGCCTGCCTGCCGAGGTGGTGGAGACAGAAAGGCTGGGGTATGCTCCCCCAGAATGGGACAGCCTCTGCAGATACATGAAGAAATCCGGAATATCCCTGGAGCTCGGAATCAAAGCCGGTCTCGTGGCAAGGAGTTCCAAGGACTCCACGAGGTTTTACGATCGTTTTAGAAATCGACTCATCTTTCCGATCAGGGATGATCGTGGGCGAATTGTTGGTTTCGGGGGAAGAATCCTCTCTTCGGATGCCGAAGGCGAGCCCAAGTATCTGAACAGCCCCGAAACGCCGGTCTATCAGAAGGGACGCATGCTCTACCAGATGTCCAGGGCCCGGGAGGCCTGTCGCGAAGTGCGACAGGTCGTTCTGGTGGAGGGCTACATGGATCTCCTGGCCTTTCATGCCCAGGGATTCTACAGGGTGGCCGCAACATTGGGCACCGCCCTCACTGTGCAGCAGATTCGTCTCCTTGCCCGCATGGCGGATGAGGTGGTCCTGGCATATGATGGCGATGATGCCGGCGAGAAGGCCATGATCAGGTCGCTGTCCCTGTTTCTTCAGGAGTCGGTGCCTGTGAGCAGTATTCTTTTTCCTGGAGGCATGGATCCCGATGATTTCTTAAGAGAACACGGATTGGAAGCCTTTGAGGCCCTTGTCCGGAAGCGGCAGGATTTGGGGATACTCGCCGTTCGGAAGGCGCTGGATCGTTGGGACGGCAGTATAGCCGGGAAGAGTACGGTGATTGCTGAGCTGCAGTCGCTCTTTGAAGCCGTTCGGCAGCCGCTCCTGAGGTCGGAATACCTTCGGCTGATTTCTGACCGCCTGGCGCTTTCCGAAAAGACCATAGAATGCCAGTTGGGATATGGGCGGAAGCGTTTGCCGAAGAGCCCTGTCGGACGTCCTGTGCCTTTGGTTGCCACAGTGGATGAAACTCCGTCCCTCGAGGAGAGAATTGTCCGTTTGATGATCAAGTATCCCGAACTGGTGGAGGAGGTGAAAACTTCCCGTGCATTGGAGTGCTTTAGAGAGCTCCGCCTGAAGAAGCTTGCCGAGACACTGGTTGCGCGGTCTTCCGAGGCGTCTGCCTCCATCAGTCCCATTCCGGTATATGATCAGCTTCCCGATGAGGAAACAAAAGGGCTCTACGCCCGTTTTCTTCTGGATTCCGGTGAAATCCACGAGGCTCGAATTCACATGCGGGACTGGCTGGAGGCACTGGTGGGACGGGAGAAGAAACTGGAGTGCTCCGATCTGCGAGAGGCTTTGCGGCAGGCAGAGCAGCTGGGTGATCGTGACCAGGTCAAATGCCTTTTGGCACGTTTGCAAGAGCTTGGCATTAGGAGGAAGAGGGTTGGAATACCATCGGAGAACAACTAGGGAGAAGAGCACCGATGACGGACAAGGACACAAAGCAACGCCGGGATCCTGTTCTCAGCAAGCATGAGATGGATGACATCAAACGGCTCATCACGGTAGGCAAGGAAAAGGGCTACCTTACCTACGACGAGGTGAACGAAGCCCTCCCTGATGACTTGGTGTCGCCGGACAAACTCGATGACATGATGATGATTTTTGATGAAATGGATATTGAGATTGTTGATTCTGAGCAGCAGGTGCAGGTGGTTCGGGATGGAGTTGGTGCCGATGCGGATGTCCTTATGGAAGAGGATGAGGATGATCTGCACATCGATGCGGATGCCGGCACACGGGTCACGGATCCGGTGAAAATGTATCTTCGGGAAATGGGGCAGGTTTCACTTCTCACCCGGGAGGGAGAAGTGGAAATAGCCAAGAGGATTGAAGCCGGAGAGCGGGAGGTCTTCAACGCCATAATGGAGTCATCCATCGGCATCAAGGAGATCATGAGCCTAAAAGAAAAACTGGAGAATGAGAATTTCAGGCTTTGTGAGGCACTCCGTGAGGTGGAAGAAGAGATCAGCCCCGAGGAAGAAGCTTCCCAGCGTTCCCGCGTGATCTGCATGCTTGAAGAAGTCCAACGGCTGGATGAAGTTAACAAACTGATGCAGACCCGGCTTCTCGGTCAGAATCTCACTCGCGATGAGGATTTTGTGTTGAAAAGCCAGCTTCAGCAGAACAAGGAGCGGATTGTGAATCTGCTCAAGGGGCTGCATCTTGGCAGACGGCACATTGACAACATCATCGACAAGCTGCATCTGAAGCTGAACGAGATCGAGAACTGGGAAAAGGACCTTGAGGACTGCCTCCTGCGATGTGGTAAGCCGTTTCAGGAGCTGAAGCCTTTGTACGATGCATCC
>JAAYUJ010000172.1 GCA_012517775.1 Deltaproteobacteria bacterium | reverse complement strand
GTTGAAGCTCTCCTTCCACTCCCGGGCGAATGCGCTTCCCACGAACATCTCCCGGCTGCTCCACCACCCCCGGCTGAAGCTCCTCTCCCCGCTTTGTTGGCCGTTCACGCTTCCCTCTTTCCCTGGGTGACTGGATTTCCCCGGGTTGACCAGGTTGAACCTCCAGTCCCGGACGCCCGGTTCTACCCCGAAGTTCATCCGCACCAGGTTGCCGGCCCGTTGTGCCCGGTTCAACCACCTGCCTCCCCCTGACTCTGCGTTCATCAACAGGTTTCAGACGCGTTGCCGCGGAATCCTGTGCCGCCCTCGCTCTTGATTTCAAATCTCTCCGGTCGAAGCGCAAATCAGAGGCCGGCTTGTTGACGTCCGCCGGGCTCACCAGTCTGCTTCTGAGCGACGGTTGCTGAAGCCGGGATACTGCACTCCGATCCAAATCGGCTCGCTTGAAGCGTGAGATGTCCCGATCGATTGCGGACGCAGAGAAAGCCTTCGTCTGCCTCGCCAACAGCTCATTTCTCTGAATCCTGTTCAGGACATCCCGATGAGGTCTCACATGGGCGATATCATTAGTGAAAGTGAACCTCTCCCTGGTTCTGTCGTAATCGGAGAAGACCCTGTTTGTCAGCACAGGCGCCGTCACATATCTGTTGTTGATGATCGTTCTCCGGTCGATATGCATGATATTGTGGCCATAGTAATTGTTGACCCGGTAAAACGAGTTGCGCGGGATGCCGACTGCATAGTCCGCATAGCGGTAGTTGTTGATATTGATATTGATAGTGTTGATATTGACGTTGTTCACAACCACTGCGCGGGGACCCCAGGGGTGACGGCAGTAATACGTCTCCCGGGGAGCCAGGGGAAACCACCCGATATTCACCCCACTTCCAAACCAGCCGACTCTTCCCGGATACCAGCCGAACCCGATGCTCACCACAGGCGCAACAGCAACAGCAACTCTCGCAACGGGGGGAGCCCAATACCAGAAGTCGTTGGCATACACCCAGCTCCCATAGTGATGCGTCACGTATCCAAAGGGCTCCGCCGGAACCCAGCACTGGTCACCATAGTAATCGGACCATCTGCCCACCGTGTAGGGTCTCCAGCCGACGTGCACATGCGTTGGGCGCCACATATAGTGATAGCTGTCCTCATAGTAAACACGCTCCCACCGACCATGCTCATCCAGATCATACGCATCATCATAGAGCGGCGGAGGAATGTATTTGACTGAATCACCCTTCACCTCTGCCTTCCTGGACCAGAGGCTGTCCCGCTCCGCGTTCCAGTCATCCCAGTCGGCATCCACATTCCCTTCGCCGGACGACACCTGTTTCCCGTCGGAGAGGAGGGAAGAAGACCCGGACGCCACTTCATATCGGGTTTCATCACTCTCGAGAACAAAATCTACATTGCCTTTCAAAGCTATCACCTCGAGAGACTCGTCACCCACGTAGAGATCAAAAACCGTCCCACTGCGTGCAACGATGTAGCCGAATGGGGTCGTCACTTTGATGACTGCCTCCTCACTCCTGTCGTAGAACCTCGCTACGCCGGATGCGACATCGATTTCTGTGACCTCTGACCAAAGAGCGATCAACTGTATTTGAGTGTCACCGCCTATCCGGGCGAGAGTCCCATTGGGCATTACAAACTCTGCCTTTCCCGAGCGGTCGGAGTATAGGGCGTCATTGAGACCGAACGGGGCATCCTTGACCGTGACCACCCAGTCCTTTTCTTCCGGAACATAACGGAGCAGCTTGCCTGTGATGTGTGTGATACGGCCCACAAAAACGCCCTCTGATTCCTCTGGCGTCTGTGAGCACACTAGAGAGGCCGGTCCGAGGACCCAAAGCAGGGCGCATATCAACGCCATTCGTTTAGTTTTTCCCATTGTTCCTCACCCTTTCTTCCCGTCTTTCGATTGTTTCACCGGTTTTCATCCTTCGTATGGTCCAATTATTCGTAACATATAGTGACCGATCCCGACACATTCAGCTTCAATTATCATCCCCACTTCAGACAGTACAAAATCCATTCCAACTTGCTCTCTCCCGGGCCGTAATCCTGAGAAATTTGAAACAGGCATGAAGAGAATGACGCCGCTTCAATCCCTACTGGGATTCAGCCCACATCATTTTCGACCTTGCACAATCAATGGGAACAATATGAAGAGGATCGGGAACAAGAGCGGCACCGACGAATGGAGGCAGGTCTGCCGCGGGTAACAGGGAGGGAATCGTGCCACATTGGCTCTTCATTGAGTGAACGTGCCCGTATTCCAGCAGTTACCTTTTCCGCAGGGCTGGTTACATTCTTTGCTCACCCAGTCCGAGCCTGCACACAGGTGACCATCAGGCAGCAAGACGATTATCGCTCTCCATGAGTACAGTGGTAATACAGAAATATAATGATATTTCGTCAGGAGCTAAGACAGGATCTCCATGGGAAGTCTGTCTGCAACCAGGTAACCTCTGCGGGTAGGAATGACCCGGTTGTCCCTGACCTCCAGGTAACCTGAACGAATCAAACGATTCAAGGCGGTCCCCGTTTGAGTGTTCTTCTCGAGAAGAGCGATGTTAAAACCTCTTTTCGTTCTCAGGCCCAAATAGACCGCTTCCAATTGAAGCTGCTCGCCATTGAGAATCTCACTTCCTTCGACCGGTTTCTCTCCCCTGATAATCCTCATGCAGTAGTCCTCGACAGATGATACATTCCACCATCGCACTCCATCACGGAACGAATGGGCCGCCGGTCCCAGTCCCAGGTAGGGTGTGTGATTCCAGTACTTCTGATTGTGCCGCGATGCAGAGACAGCATCCCTCGCAAAGTTGGACACCTCATAGTGGATGTACCCATGTTCCTCGAGGAATCGGGACGTGAGAAGAAAAAGGCGGATTTGGTCAGACTCCCCCACTTGAATGAACTTTCCTTCAGCTCGCATCCTGCCAAGGGGAGTCCTATCCTCCAGTGTGAGCATGTAGCAAGAGAGATGTTCCGGTTTGTGAAGGAGGATGCGCTGCAGTGTGCGCAACCAGGTAGCCCTGTCCTGTCCTGGAAGCCCATAGATGAGGTCTACACCCAAATTCTTGAAGCCGGTGCACCGGATCATCCGGATGGCGTTTTCCGCCTGTTCCGCCGTATGCCGGCGGCCCAGCCAGGCCAGTTCTTCGTCCTGAAGGGACTGAACACCCAGACTGATGCGATTGAAGCCGAAATCCCGCAGCATTTGCATGCGGTGAGGAGTCACATCGTCGGGGTTCATTTCCATGGTCATCTCCGCATCTGAGGAAAACCGGAAAACACGGAGAACATGGTCCATGAGATGGTGAAGTGCACTTTCATCGAGCAGACTGGGTGTGCCTCCTCCCAGATAGAGGCTGTCAAAGAGAGCCCATTTGTCCCGGTAGAAGAGCGCTTCTTTCCGAACTGCCTGCAGCCATGGTCGCAACAGAACAGGAGAAGTCACGGAATAGAAGTCACAGTAAAGGCACTTCGTCCTGCAGAAAGGCACATGGACATAGAGTCCCGCATTATCGTCCCTACTCATTGTCAGTCTTCAAGACAGCCACAAAAGCACTCTGAGGAATAGCAACGGACCCCACCATTTTCATGCGCTTCTTACCTTTCTTTTGTTTTTCCAATAGCTTGCGTTTTCTAGAAATGTCACCACCATAGCATTTGGCCGTCACGTCCTTCCGAAAGGCCGATATGGTCGAACGAGCAATGATTTTTCCTCCGATGGCCCCCTGAATGGCAATTTTGAACTGGTGCCGGGGGATTTCCTCCTTGAGCCGCTCACACACCTGCACTGCCCAATCCCTTGCCCGCGCCTTGTGCACGATGAGTGAAAGGGCGTCGACCTTTTCTCCGTTGACCAGGATATCCAGCTTGACCAAATCGCTTTCCCGGTAATCGATGATCTCGTAATCAAAAGAACCGTATCCCTGTGTAATCGTCTTCAATTTGTCGTAGAAATCGAAAATCACCTCGGCAAGGGGCATGTCGAAGATGACCTCCACACGCCCGGGAGAGGGATAATTAAACCTGGGGTTTCCACCGCGGCGGTCCAGGCAGAGTTTCATCACCGCCCCCATGTATCGCTCGGGCATGATGATGCCGGCCTTAATGAACGGCTCAAAGGTGCTCTTGATATCCAGAGGATCCGGGAAGTACTGAGGGTTGTCCACTGTGACGGTGGTATCATCTTTGAGGAGAAAACGGTACTCCACGCTCGGGACCGTCATGACGATTGACTGGTCGTACTCCCTTTCAAGGCGCTCTTGAACGATTTCCAGGTGGAGCAGTCCAAGGAAGCCACATCGAAATCCCTGCCCCAGTGCAACCGAGGAATCCTTCTGATAAGTCAGAGCGGCATCATTGAGCTTGTATTTCTCCAGGGACTCGGCAAGGGAGAGATACTCGTCCGAAGATACCGGGTAAAGAGAGGAAAAGACGACCGGCTTCACTTCCTTGAATCCAGGGAGCGGGCTTGGCGCCGGCATGGTGTCGAGGGTGATCGTGTCCCCTACCCGGGTGTCACTGACCGTCTTGACACCCGAGATGATATAGCCGACTTCTCCGGCTGAAAGCTCTGCCTTGGGCTCACGATTCAAGCGGAATACTCCCACCTCTTCGACCCTGTAACTGGCTCCATTGGACATGAAGCGAATCACATCTCCCTGCTTGACGACGCCGTCAAACACCCTGCAACTGACAATTGTCCCACGAAAGGAATCATAGTGGGCATCAAAAATAAGAGCGGTCAGAGGCTTTTCCCTGTCTCGGGCGGGGGGTGGAACTCTCTCCACAATGGACTCCAGGACATCGTCAATGCCCGTCCCTTCCTTGGCGGAGCACAGAACGGCCGTTTCCGATTCAAGACCCAATTCGGTTTCTATCTGTTCTTTGACCGTTTCGATATCGGCTGATGGCAGATCGATCTTGTTGATGACGGGAATGATCGTCAGGTCCTGTTCCATTGCTGCGTAGAGGTTTGCCAGGGTCTGGGCCTGGACGCCCTGGGAAGCGTCCACGAGAAGAAGAACCCCTTCACAGGAGGCCAACGCACGGGAGACTTCATAAGAGAAGTCCACATGGCCCGGAGTATCGATGAGGTTGAGCTCGAATTCCTCGCCGCTCCTGCTCTTGTAAGGGATGGAGATCGTCTGGCTTTTGATGGTAATACCTCTCTCCCTCTCGATATCCATGTTGTCAAGGATCTGATCACGGAACTCCCGCTCGGACACGAGCCCCGCCGACTGGATCAAGCGGTCCGCCAGAGTGGATTTTCCGTGATCAATGTGTGCGATAATGCTGAAATTGCGAATCTGACGCATGCGATTTGATTTCATCCTTTACTGCCAAGCACTGCTGCAATCTGAACCAACGAAAAGCTGACGGTTCCTTTGGGCCACCGGTCGATTCCACGACATTTTCGTCACTGTCTCCCGGCAGATACGGCACGATGACATGCCGCCACTCCTGCCACACGTCGGGAAACTCACGGGCGTAGTCCCGGACAATGAAGGCATTCCATGACAATGGTGTGACCGATTCCGATGGATCTGTTGCTTCTGTGTAGCCGAGAGGCCTGCCGCAGGCAACAACCCCGTGCCAGATCTCTAAAACAATGATGGACAGATATGCACAAAAAGTGTAAACAAGGCAAGCACGACAGTGTGAGATGGCCTTTTTCCTTTAGCCGTCCGGAGAGGATCCAATCGTTATCACAGATCAAAGGGAGGGATTCTTATGAAGGCTTTTCGGTTCGCTTCTATTGGGCTGCTTGTATTGTTCGCGGTCTCCTGCTCTGTTCAGACGAGCTGGATCATGGTCGGAAAATGGCAGAAGGTTGACGGAAAAGAAACGATCGAGTTCATGCGCGATGGAACAGTGATCCTGGCGAGCGGCCCCACCAATATCAAAACTACCTTCAGAATGAAGGACCCGAAGACGCTGGATATTTCCCTGGCGACCTTTGGCGTCGTCACCCTGCAGGTTGCCGTCGACAAAGAAATCCTCACCCTGACCGATGCCAAGGGACACGCTCTCAAATACAAGAAAGTTGTACCGCCTCCTCCTGCTCCTGCCAAAAAACAGGAACCTTCAAAATAATAGGCGGGACCGTTCGCCAACTTGAGGAAAGCACAATCCGCCAATAAATGATGTTCCAACCGATCCCTCAAATCCATGAAGCGCACGGTGCATCCCTGAATGAACAAAGGGCACCGTGCGCACGCCTTTGGTAACATTGAGAGTTTCAATTCCCTCCCGGTATGTCACCGAAAAACTCGCACACAGAGTGAAGAGAATGCTCTTGTTCGGTTTCACAACAACCGGCAGGAGGAGGAGTCTCAGTGTGTCCTCTGAACGTCAGAACGAAGCGGCTATCCGTATGCCTCCACACACGTGGTTTTCCTCCCCGTCCCAGGAATTGAATTTGATGTTGTCGCTGCCGTTCCTTGTAAGGGGAAAGGCAAGACCGATTTTCGGCGATATGGTAATGCACTTGTGGACCGGTATATTTAATGCGGCTGAAACCTGCCCCGAATGCCAGTCTGCATAGCCCTGGGGATTGGAATCGAGATAGCCTGCAGAGAATCCCAGGTCCAAACTCATGCCATAGCAGGGCAGCTTGAAGTTGTGGAAAATCTCGATCTGCATCCACCATCCGGGATAGTTGTGAAACTCGCGATAACCCGTTACACCGATGGTGAACCATGGCAACGCATAGGAAAGGCCTGCAAAGGCTTCATGAGAATCGTCCGGAGCATTCACCAGGGAGTAATAGATGATGCCGACTGTCCCGGTGAGGCCCGCGCAGAGTTCGTGGCTGTAGGACAGAGTGAAATCCGTTTCATTCCACCTCTCATGACCGCTGAAGAGTTCCTCGCCGGTGTCGAAGTTTCCCCAAATATTCAAAGAGAAGCCCTACAACCCAGCGCTATCGACGGCTGAATCACAGCACTGTCGGCAGACAGGGCCACACCGCGAAATACGTACTGGCTCAGGATCTCCATGGAGGCATTGACTGTGGGTCTGTCTTCTTTCTCCTCGCCTTGCGCCAATGATGATGAGACGGATACCAAAAACGAGAAAATGATAATTGTGAATGTCAACAGGATCTGCAGGTGCGATTGGAACATGGACTTCATTTCTTCCCTCCAAAACCCTCGCTTGGTAAAGCGCCACAGAAATGCCTGTCCGTAATGGCTCGATGTATGCCACCCGTTCGCCCTGAGCAAGGTATCGAAGCCTTTCTTGAGGCTGTCGAAGAGGGCGAAACCCTCTGATCGCACTTCGATACCTCAGCGCGATCAGATGCAGGGTCAACGCAGTCGTTGTGAGGACATTGCCATATGGTCACCTTTGTCTGTGGCACTGTCCCAAATTTCCATCAGAAACAGAGGCACTCCTTCCCGGAGGGCCATCCACCTTTCCTCTTCATCCGAATATCAGCTCGACACCCAATCCAGACAATATGCGACGCACACCACCCCCTTTCCACGGCTTGGCAACCTTGGCGCTTTGCACCTGAACCATCACCAATCGCCCAGCTGGGTTGGGATTCTTGCTATAATTGCAGAAAAGGGGCCACCAGATCGAATCACCAGCTCAATCGTTATGGATATTCAGTTTATGCCTCTACCCACGAGACTATTATCGTATTTTTTCGAACTAATCAGATACGTATTTGTCACTCTATGTGCTGGAGTGATCACTCTGGAACATTTCTGAATCTTCTCTTGACTCAAATATGGTCAGGTCACTCCTCCCGTCCGGAGGCTGCTCTTTTACTACACTGGACGGCTACTTTGGTCGGCAGCCTCTCACTTCGCGTCTTGCCTTTTTTGTCTCTCTGCATTACCAAGAGATGCCAACGGAAACGATCGACTGCCAATACACTGAATTCAAGAATCCAAGGGATACAATGGACACCACCGCGATCCAAGAGTCGTTAGCCCAGGAGATGATCACGGAATGGAGCTTCGTCCCCACCGGGAACGGATTGCTCATCATCACGAACTGGAGGCTTCCCAACATGCAGAATATCGAGATCCACATCAGGCGAATCGGTGAACGGGAAGACCTTTACCTGGTGACGGATGGGGGGGAGCTTTTCAATATGTTCTATTTGATGGGACTTGACATTTCCAGTGATCGGGACGCAATGGATATCATTTCCCGCGTCGCTCAAGGCTATGGCGCCAAGCTCGTAGACGGGCAGATGGTAAAGGGAGCCAACGAAGGGGACTTTCAGGGGGCCATTCGCAGATTGCTGGAAGCAGTTAAGGAGGCCTCGTTCCTGCTGTGGGGGCGAGTTCCCGAAGGTCACTTCAGCAAACACTGACTGGTTCACAGCAGCATCCCGGTGTCAAGAACCTTCATATGACCGCCGAGAACTCGGAGATTAGAGGGAAGACCCTCTGAACGGAAATCTGTGTGTCCAACAGAGACGATTTCCTGAGTTGTTGCGATCAACCGAGAGAGGCCGAAGTCACTTCTCAATAGGTCGAGGTGGCGGCAACTTGGTGGTCCGGTTTTCCCTGCCCGATACCTTGGTGCGAAGGCCGTCGGAATTGGAATCCCAACCTACTCATTGAGAAGTCACAGGCCGAAGGAGTGCTGTTATGCTGCGAAACGAGGCGAGTACAATGCGTTGGGCAGTCAGGAAAGGATAGGCTCCCTTCGATGCGGCAGGCTCATTTTTAGAATAAGCCTGTCGGGATCCTCCCTGACCAGATCAATCAATCCCTGATGCTTGTGAATGATCATCTTGGCAAGGGGTAGATCAAGGACTTCGGTGCGCTCCAGCCGGCTGGTGAATGGGTAGAAGAAGTGTTCGATTTCGTCGTCCGAGACGCGGGTTCCCCTGACCGTCATGTCGAGGTGAACCACATTGTCTCCGGGGTATGTCGTGACCTCAACTTTTCTTCCCTGTGGACAAATGTCGGCAAGAGCGTAGAACATCGTCCTCAGGAGAGCCCTGAAAAGTTCCTTATCAAGAGGTACCAGGGGCAGGTTTGCCGACAGGTTCATCTCCAGACTGACGGATCGCTCACGGAAGACCGCCTCCTGATCCTCGAGAACTTGAATCAGCAGTTCATTGAGAGAAGAGGTTTCGGGAAGGATCTGAAAGGGCTTGAGATAGGCCAGGGTCTTTTCCAGAATCTTTTCCAGCCGTCCGATTTCATGGACGATGATTTTGACTTTTTCTCTATTTACGTCTCCTTCAGTCAGGGCATCCAGGACGCGTCTGGCGAATCCTCCAGCAGCTACCAGCGGGTTTCTGATTTCATGGGCCAGACGTGCCGAGATTTCGCTGAGAGTCTTCAATTCCTCAGTCTGAATGATCTGTTGCTGCAGGTGATGTCTTTCGGTGACATTTACGAGAAAGCCATCAACAGTCTCCACATGGCCTCTTTCATCGAATACCGGCAGCGCGTGATCGAGGACGATGAGAAGCTTCCCATCGGGGCGGGCTACCCGGTATTCAGCCTTGAACTCGCGACCTTCGTTCAAGCAATGGTCCATGAGAGGCCAAATGATGGGTCTGTCCTCCGGCCAAACCTTCTCCCTCCAGAATGACTCATCTCCCAGGACTCTCTCCTGAGGAACACCGAGCAAGTCCTCCACGAACTGGTTGATGAAGATGGTCTTGCCACTGCCCAGGAGTCGGTACACCACCAGGGGTACGTTTTCCACAAGAGTGCGGTATTTCTCTTCCGACTCACGCAGAGCACGGGTGCGCAGGTGAACCATATACTCCAGATTCACCGTATAATCCTTGATTTTTCTTCGTGATTCCTCCAGAGACTTCAGCATGTCTTCCAGGGCATCGGCCAGAATCTTCAGTTCTCCCGTCGGGCTTGCCTTGAGATGTCGAACATCCTGTCCGGAAGCAATATCCCGGGCAAAATCGACCATCTCTCCAATGGGTTTGCTGAAGTACCTGGCGATGAGGTAGATCGCTCCAACAGAAAGAACCATCCCAAGAAATCCGATCCCGAGCATGAGGGTCCGATAGTGATGCATTACAGACAGGGTCTCGGTCCTCCTGGCGCAGAACTCCACCAGTGCGATGGTCTTCCCCTGATAATCCTTGACCGTTCGCACCAGCGTCGCGTAGGGAACTCCGGCTATTTCCTGTATCAGGAGTTCCGTGTGTTGATCCAGGAGCACCTTTGCATAAACGGGGTCGAATCTCTTGACTGGATCGGGAAATGTGGTGGCGATGCTGGTGAAGGCCGTCGAATTCTCATCCGGAACCAGAATGGAAACCTCAACATCGAACTGCTTCTTTATCTGCTGGAGAAAGGGTTTCCCGAAGCTGAAGCCGATTTCCACCGTGCCCGTCAGAGCTCCTTTGTTCAGAACCGGGGCAACGCCGCGAATCCCATAGCCGGTAATCCCTTTTTCAATTCCAAATGTCTCCTTGCGCCAGCTGATGGCATCCAGGATGGTCTGCCTGTAATGGAGATCGTCCCCAAACACGTAAAGCATTTGCATGCGCACGAAATTCCTGGGAGGGATCGTATGGAAGTTGAACTGCATGATCCCGTAGTGCCTTCGCATAAAGATGAAAGCCGAATAACAGAGCTGCACGAGCCGGTAACGATCTTGATTGGCCAGGGCCCCTGCGACCTCCGGATTGAGGGCAAAGCTTGAAGCCAGGCTGACCGCCCACTGACCCTGTAGCTCGATGTTGTGATCCAGGGCGCGACTGTAACCCTGGAGGCGTTCCTGCTCTTCTTCGCGGATGATCTCTCTCTGACTGATGATGCCCAGTTCCACTAGAGAGGACGTTCCCAGGAGGGCCAGACAAAAGAAAGCGATGCTCAGCCGATATCGCAGGGGCATATGGCGAAATCTCGAAACCAGAGAAACACGCCTGTTTGTTTTTCCAGGGACTTGCATCATATCGCCCGTTGGATGATGGGTCCGCCAGTTGACGAGTACCTCAAGCAGCACTCATATAGGCCATGGCTCTCCGCAAACGTTTCAATACTGTCTCCCTGCCCAATACATCAATGATCTCGAACAGACCCGGGCTGACCGTGACCCCCGTCAAGGCAACCCTGACGGGCTGCGCCAGCTTTCCGAGTTTGACGCCTAGTGTGTCGGCGACCTGCTTGAACACGATTTCCAGATTCAACTCGTCGAACGTCTCCAACCCTTCGATGGATGCAATAATCCTTTGAAAGGGTTCCTGAAGGTTCGGCCTCAAGAACTTCTTTGCGGCAACGGGGTCGTACTCGACATCATCCACCATGTAGAATCTCATCGCTTCGGCCATTTCGGTAAGGGTTCTCACCCGTGGCTGTAAGGTGCGAATGGCTTTCGAGAGATAGTGTGGAGGCTTGCGGGAAAATCCAAGATCGAGCAGGAATGGTTCCACGAGGGGGACCAGCTTCTCGGGAGGCTTGTCCTTGATGTGATGGGCATTCACCCAGAGGAGTTTCTCCTGATTGAAAACACCTGCCGACTTCCCCACATGCTCCAGAGAGAACTTCTCGATGAGTTCATCGAGGCTGAAGATTTCCTGATCTCCATGGGACCATCCGAGGCGAACCAGGTAGTTGATCAGCGCTTCGGGCAAGTACCCCATTTCTTTATAAGTCATGACCGATGTGGCGCCATGGCGCTTGGACATCCTTGTCCGGTCCTCACCCAGAATCATGGGCACATGGCCGAACTGGGGCAGAGGTACTCCCAGAGCCTGATAGATGAGAATTTGTCGAGGAGTGTTGTTGACGTGGTCGTCGCCGCGAATGACATGGGTGATGTTCATGGTGATGTCATCGACAACTACAGCAAAGTTGTACGTAGGCATCCCGTCGCTTCTCTGCAGCACGAGGTCATCCAGTTCCGCATTTTCGAAGAAGATCGGGCCCTTTATCAAGTCGTTCAGCACGGTGGTTCCCATTTCGGGACACCTGAAGCGGACGACACGGCCCGGCGCGTATTGCAGGCCCTTGTCTCGACATAGCCCATCGTATTTGGGTTTTCTTCCTGCAGCAAGGGCGGCTTGCCGACGTTTTTCCAGGTCATCGGGAGCACAGTCACAGTAATAGGCTTTCCCGGCGTCCAGAAGCTTCTGCAGGTATTCCCTGTAGAACCCGAGGCGTTGGGTTTGAAAATAGGGGCCTTCATCCCATCCCAGCCCAAGCCATTCCATGGCATCCAAAATGGCTTTGATGGAAGCCTCCGTGGAACGAGCCACGTCCGTATCCTCAATGCGGAGAATGAATTTACCCCTGTTGTGACGAGCAAAGAGCCAGTTGAAAAGTGCCGTACGGGCACCTCCGATGTGGAGGTAGCCGGTTGGGCTGGGAGGAAATCGGGTGATGACCGGATCCATGCGCCGTTCTCCTTGCAAGCGAAGCAATGTTTTTCACAGGTAGATGGAGTGTCTAACCCGATATCATACACAATCCCGAAACACAAGGACATGAGCACGGCAGAGCACGGC